>NZ_JACRWH010000012.1:0-44519 GCF_014306155.1 Holdemanella hominis
TGGCGATAGCAAAGTGGACACACCTGAACTCATCCCGAACTCAGAAGTTAAGCACTTTCACGGCGACAATAGTTGGGCTTGCCCCTGCGAAGATAGCTAGCTGCCGGGTCCTTTTTTTTTCCTTTTATATTCAAAAGCCAAGTCTAAGTAAATAAAAGACTTGGCTTTTTTCGTACATAAATATTTAGATATATTTTAAAATAACATTATATGTTTTTAGTAATTGTTAACAAAATGTCAAATGTTTCACAAACATTTAATAAGTTATAAATCTTTTTTACCTAAAAGCGTTTTCAGGTCAATTTACTCTTTTTTTAACAATATTTATGTGGTATATTTATGATGATTAATAATGAGTCTATGGAGGACATATTATGGTTAAAAGAATTGGTATTTTGACTTCTGGTGGTGATTCACCGGGAATGAATGCTGCAATACGCGCGGTAACACGTGTTGGATTAAATAGTGGTCTTGAAGTATTTGGTATTTACAATGGTTATAAAGGAATGGTTGAAGGTTATATTGAACCATTAACTCGTGAAACTGTTGGAGATATCGTAAACAGAGGTGGAACTATATTAGGATCAGCTCGTTTACCAGAATTCAAGGACATCGAAGTCAGAAAAAAAGCAATCGCTCAATTAAAAAAGAGAGGTATTGAAGCCGTCGTGGTTATTGGTGGTGATGGTTCATATCGTGGAGCATTATCTTTAACAGAAATGGGCATTAACTGTATCGGATTACCTGGTACAATTGATAACGATATTACTTGTACAGATTATACGATTGGTTTTCAAACAGCTTTAGAAACTGTAGTTGAATGTGTTGATAAACTAAGAGACACTTCTAATTCACATCACCGTTGTTCTATTGTTGAAGTTATGGGAAACCGTTGTGGAGACTTAGCGTTATGGTCAGGTATTGCTTGTGGTGCCGAAATTGTAGTAACAAGTGATACAGGATTTGATGAACAAGATGTCTTAGATCGTTTAAGAGATATCGATATTATTAAAAAGAAAAAACACTCGATTGTTGTAATTAGTGAAAAGATTACTGATGTAGATCAATTTGCAAAAAAGGTTAGTTTGAATACGGGCTTTTCAGGAAGAGCAACTGTTTTAGGCCATATTCAACGTGGGGGATCTCCATGTCCATTTGACCGTTTGTTAGCATCACAAATGGGGGAAAAAGCTGTAGATTTATTGATGCAAGGCATTGGTGGACAATGTATTTCAATTCGTGATAACAAGATTATTTCTTATCCAATTGAAGAAGCATTGAGCATGCCACAAGAATCTCGTAAACCACTAATGAATTTATTTGATCGTTTGGTTTAGGATATATTAGAAGGAAGGATATACATATGAGCAAAAAAACAAAAATTATTTGTACTATTGGTCCAGCTAGTGAGAGCAAAGAAGTTTTAACAAAACTTGTTGAAGCTGGAATGAACATCGCACGTTTAAATTTCTCTCATGGAGACTATGAAGAACATGCGGAACGTGTTAAACGTATTCGTGAGGTTAGTAAAGAAACAGGAAAACCTATTGGTATTTTATTAGATACTAAAGGTCCTGAAATTCGTTTAGGTGATTTCGAAAATGGTGGATGTAATTTTGTTGAAGGTGACGAAATCGATTTAGTAAAAGATGAAGTTTTAGGAAACCACGAAAGATTTACATTACGTTGTCCGGAAGTATTTAACGACGTTAAAGTTGGTGATTACATTTTAATGGATGACGGAAAAATGAAAGTCACTTTTACTGAAGTAACTCCTGATCGTATTCATGGTGTTGTAAACAACCCTCACTTCTTAAAGAGTCGTAAAGGATGTAATTTACCAGGCATTAAGTTAAGTATGCCATTTATTTCTGAAAAAGATGAATCAGATATTCGTTTCGGATGTAAAATGGATGTTGACTATATTGCAGCAAGTTTTACTCGTCGTAAAGATGATGTATTAGCAATTCGTCAAATTTTGATTGATGAAAATAAAGATATGATTCAAATTTTCCCTAAAATTGAAAACCAGGAAGGTTTTGATAACATCCGCGAAATCTTAGAGGTTGCAGATGGAGTAATGGTTGCTCGTGGAGATTTAGGTGTAGACGTAAGTTTAGAATTAGTACCTATTTATCAAAAACGTATGATTGCTGCTGCAAACGAAGTTGGTAAACCAGCTATCACTGCAACACACATGTTAGAATCTATGCAGGAAAATCCTCGTCCAACACGTGCAGAAGCAAGTGACGTGGCTAACGCTATTATGGATGGAACAGACTGTATCATGTTATCTGGTGAATCAGCTGCAGGTCATTACCCAGTTGAATCTGTTCAAACAATGACTAAGATTGCAAATGCTATTGAACCAATGATTCCTTATAAAGATCGTTTGAAAGCTAATGTTAAATCAAGTAAACGTACTTTAAACGATGCAATTGGTATTTCAGTAGCTGATACTGCATTGGCAATTGATATTAAATGTATTATTGCATTTACACAAAGTGGAAATACAGCTCGTCGTCTAGCTAAATTCCGTCCATGTGCTCCAATTTTAGCTGTTACATTTGATGAAGTGACTCAACGTAGTTTATTACCAGTTAATGGCGTAACTCCAGTCGTTTCAAATATTCAAAATAATAAAGAAAATGATATTGATTTAGCTCGTAACTTAGCATTACAAGCTGGATTCAAAACAGGAGATCACATCATTGTTGTTGCTGGATATCCAATCGGATCAGGCAACACAAATATGATGCGTATTGCTCAAATCTAGTTAACATTGCCCTCATTTTGAGGGCTTTTTAATACAAAAAAGCTGTGGGTTATTCCACAGCTTTTAATGAATCAACCATTTGAATGTTATTTAATTTTTTATGCATGCACAAATTGATGATTGCATTGAAAACAATTGTCATCACAAAACTAATCACATAAGATATTGAATTGATTGTTCTACCAAACATAATATCATCCATTTCAGCTAAGTTCATAATTAAGTGATGTAATGCTACACCAATTACTAAACCAATCAATGAACCTAAAATAGTTAATAGAACGGTTTCACGATTGATATATGCATCTACCTCTTTTCTTGTAAAACCAAGAACTTTAATTGTTGCAATCTCACGTTTTCTTTCGGAAATATTAACATTGCTTAGATTGTATAAAACTACAAATGCAAGACATGCTGCTGAAATAACAAGTACAACAACGATATAGGAAATACTACTAATCATGTCTTTAAAGTTTTTTTGTAGAGATGAATAGAAAGTTACGCTTTGCACACCGTCAATATTCATAATTTTATTACCTAAATTTCGTTCAAACTTCTTAGTTGTTTTTTTAGACTTAATTAAGTAAATATGCGTTGTTTTTGCATTTGTATTCCAACTCTTGTATAACGATTCACTTGCATAGATGTGGTGGCCAACATAATTTGTAAATACACCCTTGATTTTAGCTTTAATAACTTTATTATTGGTATCTTTTAATGTAATCATGTCTCCAGCCTTTTTGTTCAATTTAGTAGCCATTTTTTGAGATATTAATACTGAAGAATCATCAAGATCAAATTCTTTGTTACCGTTAAATAAAGTACAGAAATCTTTAAATTTATCATGATTTGAAATAATATGGACCGTAGTAGAAAGGTCTTTATTGTCAATCTTCGTAGTTACCGCAAGATGATCTTCCTCATATACATCTTTAATCCCCTTTAAAGAATGTATTTGAGATGTCATTTCACTTGATTTGGCTGAAATTGTGGCATCATAGTGATAGATGACATTATATTGTTGGTTTACAATATCTGAAATACTATCATTGATACCAAAGCCAGCCACTAATAAGGCAGAACATCCTGCAATTCCTATAATAGTCATGAAGAATCGTTTTTTATAACGGAAAATATTTCTTGCGGTTACCTTCTGTAAGAAAGAAAAACGTTTCCATATAAGTGGAATTTTTTCAAGCATAATTTTCTTACCAGCTTTTGCAGCTTTAGGACGCATTAACTGACTAGGCATTTCAATTAATTCACTATAAATAGAATATAGTGTGGCTAGTAAAGTAATACCAGTTACAGAGCCACTGGCTAATAAGATAAGACCAGGCTGGAATAAAAAATGAATTTTTTCAATGTTATATAAAGTGTTCCAAGCATTAAAGATGACAGTTGGGAACAAATACATTCCTAAAGAACATCCTAAAATAGATCCTAAAACACTTGCACTAAATGCATAGATTATATATTTAAGTGCAATATGACTTTTTGAATAACCAAGAGCTTTTAAAGTTCCCATTTCATTTCTTTGTTCATCAACCATTCTTGTCATCGTTGTCATGCAAACTAGAGCAGCCACTAAGAAGAAGAATACAGGGAATACTTTGGCAATACCATCCATACGGTCTGCACAGGCTCCATAATCACGATAAGAATAATGGGAGTCACGATCTAAAACAATCCATTTACCTCTCATCTTATCAATTTCTTCTTGTGCCTCATTTATTTCTTTTAAGGCATCGTGTTTTCGAACATTAAACTCTGCTTTAGATAGTGCTAGCTTTTCAATGTTTGAATTTATTGCATTTTTGGCATCTTGAATTTTGGATACTCCATCCTCATATTGAGATTCACCATTTATTAAATTAACATAGGCACTGTTTAATTGATTTTTTGCATTTAATAACTGATTTAACTGAGATTGTAATTTAGCCTTTTTTGCGACACCTGCTTGGATTTGGTCGATCGCATCCTGAAGTTGTGGTATAGCCGCTTCTAACTCAGCTTTTTTAGCTATTGTACTGTCAATTTCAGCGATTTTTCCTTGCAGATATACTTTTCCATTGTTTAGGTTTTCAATTACTTTATTCTTTATAGCTTCAGATGATTCATCTGTAGTAGGTGTGTTTTGAGCCTTTTCAATTGAGATGTCTATCAAATGAATAGAATCTTGAATCATTTTACGTTGCATATTAAGGTCATCCATTGCGGCATTAATTTGATTCAAACCATTTTCAGCTTGTTCTTTCTGAGACAATAACTCAGGAAGTTTTTGTTCACTCTCTTCAATTTGAGCAATCGCATTTTGTAAAGTAGGAATATTATCTAATAATTGTAAATTTGCATAATATTCATTCCACCATTGATCAATTTGATTTTTAGAATTCTGAAGCTTAATTTCATTACTTTGAATCTCTGCAAGCCCCGAATCAATCTTATCTTGAGCATCATTTAATTTATTTTCTGCATCATTCAATTCATCGTTTGCTTCCTGTTTTTTTCCATCTAATTCAGATTGATAAGACTGAATACGTACATCGATTTGTTTGTTTGCGATTTTTTTGATTCTTTTTAATACAGGATCAACAACATCAAAATATGCATCGCTATAACAATCTAATTCTTTTGCACCCTTAACACAAACATCAACTTCTGTATAATAATCCTTTAAAACATTTGAATTTTGTATATATATAAAAGAGTTTACCGTTCCTGATCCAATATTACTTGATCCTTTCTCATAAGATAAGTAATTCGGATTATAACAAGTACCTACAATTTTATATTTTGTGTTTTTCAAGGAGTTAGATAAAGCTTCATCTGTACCACTCTGTAATTTGATTGTATCTCCAATATGGAAAGTACCATATAATTTATTTGTAGCAGAGCTAGCCTCAATCAAACACTCATTTTCTCTTTCAGGCATTCTTCCTTCGACTACACGGATCTTATTCATCTTTTGATCAATCTCATAAGAAATGACTTTAATAACCATTTGTGTTGAATCAATCTGAGACAATGTATCCATTGAAAAGTTTGGCTGTACGGATTTGACACCTTTTAATTTTTGAATGGCCTTTACATCTTTCTTGGTAAGTCCCAAAGTTGAATAGATTTGTATATCTTGAACATTATATGTATCAAAATACATATCGGCACTGTTTTTCATATCCGGTGCACTCGCTTTAATTCCGGCAAAGAATGCCACACCAATTGCGACAATACAAAGGATAGATAGAAAACGACCGAGGGAGATTTTAATTTCACGGAAAATATCTTTTAAATAAGAAGAAGGCATATTAATACTCTATGTCATTTACATCCATAGGATGCTCATTACATGTAATACTTTCAATTTTTCCACTACGAACTTTAATGACCTTATCTCCCATTGGTGTTAATGCTAAGTTGTGGGTAATAACTATGACAGTTTTATTTTGCGTTCTACACGTATCTTGTAAGACCTTAAGAACTTGTTTACCTGTTTGATAATCCAAAGCACCTGTGGGTTCATCACAAAGTAAAAGCTTTGGGTTTTTAGCTAATGCTCTTGCGATTGCAACACGCTGCTGCTCACCGCCAGAAAGCTGGCTAGGGAAGTTGAACATTCTATCTTTTAGTCCAACAAGTTCTATAGTTTCATCTGTATCAAGTGGTTTCTTACAAATTTGTGTTGCAAGTTCAACATTTTCGCGAAGAGTAAGATTTTGAACTAGATTATAAAACTGAAAAACAAATCCAACATCATATCTTCTATAAAGTGTCATATCCTTTTCTTTATAAGAACTGATTTCACGACCATCTACAATGATTCTTCCTTCACTGACAGTATCCATTCCACCCAGTAGATTTAGGATAGTACTTTTACCAGCACCACTGGCTCCTGCGATAATCACAAACTCGCCTTGTTGTATTTCAAAACTCACATTATCTAAGGCATGTATGTCGATTTCGCCCATATGATAAGTCTTTTTTACATTTTCAAAAGAAATGAAAGCGCTCATATAAATCACCTCAAACTAATTATATCAGACATTTGAGAAAATTAATATTTCATGTTAGGATTAGGATGATTTCGAAAAAAGGAGAGTTTTAATGAAGGCTCGAGTATTGACAGAAAGTGGTTGTGGATTAACCAAACAAGAAGCACAAGCGTTAGGAATTGATTTTTTACCTTTACAGGTTCAAATAGAAGATAAAACATATTTAGATGGGGTGAATTTAACAGTAGAAGAATTAAATTCATTCTTAGAAAGAGGCTTTATGCCTCAAACAAGCATGCCACCATTAGGCGATATTGAGGCTTTATTAGAATCATATAAAAATAATGGTATTACGGATGTTATTTTGATAACTCTATCAAATGGATTATCAGGAACAAATCAGGCAATACAGGCATCTGGTAAATGGCATGGGGTTAAAATTCATACATTAGATATATATACTACTTTAGGTGTGGAAAAATATTTGGTGTTATCAGCTCAAAAATTAGTTGAACAAGAAATACACCCAGAAGAAATCATTTCACGTTTAAAAGACAGCGTAGATCATTCACGTGGTTTTTTAATTCCAGAAGATTTAGATCATCTAGCTAAGGGGGGACGATTAACTCCAATGGCAGCTAAGCTTGCAGGAATGTTGAAAATCAAACCAATCTTGGAAGTATCTAAAAATACTGAAGGAAAAGTCGATGTTTTTGATAAAGTACGTACAATGTCCAAAGCTATTAAAAAAGCTGTTAAAGTGATTTCAAAAGATGCGAATGCACAAGATTATGAATTTTATGTGTTAAACGGAGAAAATCAAGAAGGTACACAATTGGTGATTGATGAGCTACACGATGTGTTTGGCGAAGACATTCAAATTCATATAGATCCAATGTATGCCGTTATTGCAGTACATACAGGATTAGGTGCTGTAGGCGTTCAATTTGTGAAAAAAGTAAAGGGGGCCTAGTTATGAAGATTGCATTTGTGACGGATACCGGAACAGGCCAGCATCCAGACTATTGGAAAGAAAAAGGAATTTATTGTCTTCCATTACAAATTACTTGTGATGAAGAATCAAAAGATGAATATACAGAAATTACATATTCTGAAGTGATAAAAAAATTACATGAAAAAAAAGTGTTGAGAACATCCTTGCCTAGTTTAGGTAAAATTGAAGATTGTTTTAAAGAATTAAAAAATGAAGGATATGACACAATTTTTGCGGTTCCTATTTGTCGAGGATTATCCGGAACATTGGATTCTATGGAAATGATTGCAAATCAATTAGAAATGAAATTTGTAGGCGTTGATTGTTATTGTACAGCGGTTGAACAAGGATGTATGATTGAGACAGCTAAAAAGATGTATGAAGCAAACATTCCAATTGATGAAATTATTAAAAAACTACAAAACATTGCGGATAGTTGTGAAACTGTGTTGTTGTGTGATGATTTAGATCATATGAAACGTGGTGGAAGATTGACACCGATGGCTGCCGCATTAGGTGGTTTATTGAAAATCAAACCTATTTTGCATATTGGTAAAAGTACGAATGGAAAAGTAGATGTATTAGATAAAGTTCGTACAATGACACGTGCACAAGATCGTGTTATTAAACATTTAAAAGAATTAAATGTAGATTCTAATTATACATTTATTGTTGCACACGTAGATGCGTTAGAAGCTGCAAAAGAATATGCGCAAAAGATTGAAAACCAAATTGAAGGCGCTAAAGTAAAAGTCATCAATTTAGTAAGTGCAGTTGGAATTCATACGGGATTAGGCTGTCTAGCTTTACAAGTATTTAATGAAATGAAAGAGCAATAGGAATTGAGTGTGTGAAATCATTCAATTCCTTTTTGTTTTTATGCTTTTGGCTTTAGCTGGTTGAGTACGAAGTACGAAACAACAAAACCACCTGCTATGCGGGTGGTGTCAAATAAAGTTATACAAAATAATCACCATTCTTTCTATAATGAAGGTGTTCAAGCTATCAAAATAAGAAAGAATGGTGATTATAATGGCTAATAAAGCAAACTCTTTAGCACATACAAAATGGATGTGTAAGTATCACATCATTTTCACTCCAAAGTATAGACGAAAAGTGATATACAATCAATATCGAAAAGATTTAGGTGAAATATTGAGAGAATTATGTAGATACAAGCATGTAGAAATAATAGAAGGACATTTGATGAGAGACCATGTACACATGCTGGTTATGATCCCTCCATCATTATCTGTATCAGAATTTATGGGATATCTGAAAGGGAAGTCAGCATTAATGATGTTTGACAGACATGCAAATCTGAAATATAAGTTTGGAAACAGACATTTTTGAAGTGAAGGATATTATGTAAGTACAGTAGGATTGAATGATGCTACAGTTGCAAAATATATTCGTGAGCAGGAAATGCATGATATCGCAATGGATAAAATGAGTGTAAAGGAGTACGCAAATCCATTCTCAGAAGCAGAGCAACAGGCGTATAAACAAGAAAAAGCAAAGAAAAGGAAATAGTAAAAAATGAAGCCCTTTGAGGGCTGGCGAGAGTCAAAAGCGATAGCTTGAACGAAGTGAAAGCAGCGCCTTGAGATGCGAGCTGGCAGTAAAGGCTTATAGCCGCAGAGAAAACCGCGCTTTTTAAATGCGGTTTTTATTTGTATAAAAGTGTAGTAAAATTTAAATATGAAAATCAATGAAAAACTAACAAAACCAATTACGGAAGTCAATTATTTACGAGCTGAAAATGTGGATCGATATCGCGTTATTATTCGATATTTTTATGAGCAATATGAGAAAATTCAATATTGGCTATATAAAGAAGATGTATTTGAAGCTATGATTCAAACAGGACTTTTTCCAAATTATACGCTAGATCAATGTCAATCAGATTTATCTTCATTAACGGAGTGGAAAAATTTGATTGCGATTCAAGATACATCTAAGGTAACGTCAATTGAGGAGTTTAAAAACAGAAAATATCGTTATCAATTATCTGAGTATACGATTGAAATAGAACGAATGACTTTAAAGCTAGAAAATTTACAAGTTGAAGGAGCATCTCTTGAGCCAACTTTACTTGAAAGAATTCAATATCAAATTATGTGTATTGAAACTTTACAAGATGCAAGTATGTTAGAAATTCATACGTGGTGGAAAGATTTAAATGCAAATTTTATTCGTTTAAACCAAAATTATCAAGATTATATTCGAACTTTAAATAGTGCAAAAGCAGAGGAAATGATGAAAACAGAGTCATTCTTATTATTTAAAGAAAAGATCATTTCTTATTTAAGAAACTTTGTCAAAGGCTTACAAGAACACGCAATGATCTTAGAGGATTATATTCAAAATATACCATTTGAAACCATTGTTATTTTGATTGAAAAAGCCGTGAATTATGAAATGTCTATTCCAAGAATGGATGATAAGATCCAAAAACAAGACATATATGACAATTTTATGGCGAGATGGGACAGCATATACAGTTGGTTTGTGGGAAAAAATGGAATTAGCGAAGTAAATCGCATGTCCGATATAACGAATGAAATCATCCGTAAAATCACGCGTTATGCCCAACAAATTGGAGAATTACAGAATCAAGGTGCCAATCGAGCCGAAGAATACAAACATATTTCAGATTTATTTGGTAAATGCCAAGATTTAAACCAAGCCCATAAAATGAGTGCCTTGTTTTTTGGTGTGGATAAACCACTGCATATGCAAGCTATTCATAATCGGAATACAGATTCTATTGATAGTGGTGTATATGAAGAAGAAATAACATATTACGCATTAGAACCTAGAACTCGAGTAGCTACAGTAAAGACAAAGAGACAACCGGCTCAAGATTATAATTTAGAAAAAGAGCAACAACGATTAGAAATATTAGAACATAAACAAGCGCAAAACGAAAAATTAAAGAATTATATTCAAGATGGAGTGGTTGACTTTGAAAAAATAGATATATTAGATGGTGAATCTAGAAAAATATTATTATCATGGTTATCTGAAGGATTGAATGATGTTAGTAAGACTGCAAAAACAGATGATGGCCGCGATTTTTATATTGATGATTCTAATTTAAAAACAATAGAAGTTAAATGCGAAGACGGAATCTTTGTGATGCCTAGTTATCGTATTTGTTTTAAGAGGTAGCCGACATGGATGCATTACAAGAATTATTAAAACGTAAATGGATTCTACGAAAGGAAGATCCAGAACTATATAACAGAGTCAGAGATTCGGTAAAAGAAATCCGTAAATTTGTACAAGAAAAGTTTGGCTATATGATTATTCTTACGCCGTATCTAATTAAATTAGAAAAAATACCAGGATATGTTGAAGAATGGATGGGAATCCAAGAATTTCAATCCGTTCAAGAATATCAGATGTTTTGTTTTGTATTGTTGTTTTTGGAATCAAAAGAACGCGAAGAACAATTCGTATTATCTTCATTAACAGAATATATTCAAATGCAATTTCAAGAAGGAGTGATTGATTGGACACACTTTAATACACGAAGACAATTAGTACGTGTATTAAAATATTGTCTATCTATCCACATAATTGAACTTGATGATGGTAGTGAAGAAGGCTTTATTAAGAACAAGGATACCGAAGCTTTATATGAAAACACAGGATATTCTCGATATGTAATCCGTAATTTTGCCCATGATATAATGGACATTCATTCATTGGAAGATATAAAAAAATCAGAGTGGTTTTCTATGGAAGAAGATCGAGGCGTCGTAAGAAGACAAAGAGTGTATAGACGATTGTTGTTGTCACCAGGCATCTATAGAACAGATAAAAATGATGAGGATTTTGTGTATGTTCGACATTATTATCGTCAAATTGAAAAAGATTTTCAAAGTATTATGCCATGCGATCTACATTTACATGCATCAAGTAGCTATATCGTCCTGGATGAAGATTGTAATGTAGGAACAATTTTTCCAAGTCGAAATACAATTTCAGATTTAGTTTTAGTTTGTATGCAGCAAATTACTAAAAAAATAAAGAATGGAATGTTAAAAGTAAATGAAGAAGAAATCACCTATATAGAAAAGGAACTTTTATTAAAATGGATGCGCAAATGGATCAAAAATAATATAGCGTTTCTTCCTAAAAAATATCAAGATATGGGTGAATCTTTAGTGAGTGAAAACGTGTTAGATACAATGAAAAATTATGGATTTGTAGATGAAGAAGAAAATAGAATTAAAATCAATCCAATTTGTGGAAAAATTGGTGGTGGATTTGATGTTGAGGTGAAAAGAAATGTTAACAAGTAAATGGCATATGCACCGTATGGGCCTGATTGATTTTTGGTATTATACAAATGAAGAATTTTATTTTAAAAATGGTCATATTCTCTTAAGAGGAAGCAATGGAAGTGGAAAATCGGTTACGATGCAAAGCTTTATTCCTATCTTATTAGATGGAAATAAGAATAGTGAACGTTTAGATGCGTTTGGTACCAAAGCTCGAAAGATGGAAACCTATTTAATTGATGAAAATTCAACTCGAGATGAACGAATTGCATATTTATACTTAGAATTCAAAAGAGAAGATTCCGATATTTTTAAAACAATTGGAATGGGAATGAGAGCACGAAAGAACAAGCCTTTAGATACTTGGTATTTTGTGATTGAAGACAATCAACGAATTGGTAAAGATATTCAGCTAATGGAGCATAATTTGGCAATATCGAAACAAAGCTTAAAAAATCGAATTCAACATCAATTTATTGAAACACAACGAGAATATATGGCTCGAGTGAATCAAGCTCTTTTTCAATTTCCAACACTAGATGATTATAAAGAAAGTATCAACTTGTTAGTTAAATTACGTTCTCCAAAATTAAGCAACTCATTAAAGCCAACAATAATCAATGAATTGTTGTCAGAATCTTTACAACCTTTAAGTGAAGATGATTTACGTCCTTTAACAGAAGCATTATCCAATATGGATGAAGTCCAAAATCGTTTAGAAGTATTAAAACAAAGTCAACAGGCAGCTAAATCAATTCAAAATGTATATGAACAATATAATTATGCTTTATTAGATAAGAAAAGTTTACAGTATATAGAACAAAAAAATAAATTGGATGAATTAACGAAGAAACAGAAAGGTTTTTATGAGCAAAAGAATCACGCAAGTGAAATGATTCTTGAAATCAAAAAAAAGTTAGACGATATACATGTCGAAAAATCCGTACTTGAAGAAGAATATAGTGGTTTGGCCAAACAAGATCTGCTTCAATTAGCCAGTGATGTACAACGGTATAAAGAAGATTTGACACAGCAAGAAAAAGCTCTAAAGAACAAGGTGCAACAAGAATCAAATAAAGATAATGCATATGTTTCATGTAAATTAAAGTATGATAAACAAAAAGATTATAATGATTCTTTAGAATATGAGATTCATAAAAACTTCAAACAATTAGATCAATTGAATGAAAATATGCAGTTTGATGAGCATATAGCTTTAAAACAAGATTTCTTAATGAATCTAAATCATACTTATGATTTTAATTACACAAAATCAAAAATTGAAAAAGAATTGAATGTATTAAATCAAGGGTTGGCTTTGTTTCAAAAAATCGATAATCAAAAAGTATTATTAAATCATGTACAAGATGATTATGAAAAAGAACAAAGTCTATTAGAACAAATTGAAACTGAATTAAAAGCATATCAAGAGCAATTTCGCTTGTTAAAAGAAGAATATCATGAAAAATTTTTAGCTTGGAATGAATCCAATCAAATTTTAAAAATGGATGCATCGACAATGAAAAAGTTTTTTGAAATCATATCGGATTATGGAAATACAGAAAGATATTATGAAATTGATCAAGATATTCACAATCGTTATATTTGGTATTTAAAAAATCAAACGGAGACGATTTCAAAATTATCTATTGAAATTAAACAATTAACGAAGGAACTGCAAAAGATTCAAGAACAATATGAATATTGGAATTGTTTAAAAGATCCTCAACCAGATATTGCCAAAGAACAAGAAGAGGCAAGACAATACCTAGAGGAAAAGAAAATTCCATTCATCCCTATGTATACTTTATTGGATTTTGATGATTCTTTAAATCAAGATGAAAAAAATGCGATAGAAGAACAATTGTTAAGCAGTGGTTTAATGACAGCTTTGATTGTTCCTGATATGTATCAAGAAGAAATTTTAAATCTACCCAAGGGTATGAAAGAATCTTTCTTGTTTACACATAATAAAATAGAAGAACTAGAAGTTTGTATTCTACATTCTAAAATTGATTATATTTCTTTATGTGATACTTTTGGATTGGATGAAGGTTCTGTAAAATTCTTTGACAATGGTTTTGAAATAGGAAATATTTGTAGTGTAATTAGTCAAACAAGAAAATCTATTTTTATTGGGAAAGCCTCTAGAGAAGCGTATCGAAAAAGCCAACTAGAAAAACTGAAAGAAGATATAAATAAAAAAAAGGAAGGCATTCAAGAATTAGAGAGTAATTTGAAAATTGCACAGGATAAAGTAAAAACTTTGGAAAAAGAATATGCTGGATATCCTAAAAAAGCAGATTTAGATTCAAGTTTATTGGATGTAAATCGAATGCTTTTAAAGCAAGAGCATTCTATCGAACAAATTAAAAAGTATATTGAACAAATAAATCAATACCAAA
Organism: Holdemanella hominis; assembly: GCF_014306155.1. Taxonomy (NCBI): domain Bacteria; kingdom Bacillati; phylum Bacillota; class Erysipelotrichia; order Erysipelotrichales; family Erysipelotrichaceae; genus Holdemanella; species Holdemanella hominis. The sequence goes on from NZ_JACRWH010000012.1 coordinate 14,460, forward strand.
TATGTATTCAAAATTTGAATAAAGAAATAACGAATATTTCTGAGAAATTAGGGATTTCTAACACAGAAGATGTCTTTAGATTAAGAAAAGATTTGTTTATTGAATATAAAGATGAACTTGTTCAAATGGAATCTATACATGAAAAGTATATTGTGAATATAGATTTATTTATATCTCTAGAATCACAATTGGAAGATTTGAGAATAGATCTAGACTCTATTCGTTATGAGAAGAAACAATTGGAGTTTCAACTTCATAAGCTGCAACAATTGATTTCAGTAAAAGAAGCACAATTGAATGAGATGGGATATGAAAAGATTAAGGAACGAATGTCAAAGATTATGAATCGTTTGGATGAAATTCCAAAAGTTGTTTCAAATCTATATCAAGAAGATGGAAGATGGCAAAATATTAAAGAACAATGTGAAAAGGATATTTTGGAAAATGCATCTTTAATTGAAACGCAAAGTACAAAAGCAGAAAACTATAAAAAATATTATGAATTGGAATTGGATTTAGGATATGTATCAATTGAAGAAAAGAATCCTGTGTCCATTCATAAACATATTGTAAATTTATATCCAAATCTAAAAAACAAAGATACTTTGGGAAATGATCTTCAAACTGTATTTTTTATGAACCGAGGTTTCTTGCAAGATTATAATCTTCATTTCATTACATTATTTAATGATCAAGAAGATACAATGGCACGTTTGAATATTAAAGCTCGATATAAAGGAAAACAAATTGATTTCACAATGTTATTAAAACAACTTGAGATAGATATTGAAAAACAATCTGAATTGGTAAGCAGTCAAGATCGACATTTAATTGAAGATGTACTAGTGAATACGATTTCGAGTAAAATACGTGTTCATATTCGAAGCAGTAAACGATGGATTGAAACTATGAATAAGTATATGAAAGAAATGAATACTAGCAGCACTTTAAAACTTGGATTGCAATGGAAATCAAAAAAAGCAGAAAATGAAGATGAACTCAGTTCAGAATCATTAGTTCGCTTATTAGAAAAAGATTTACAGTTGTTAAAAGAATCAGATTTTCAAGCCTTATCCAATCATTTCCGTTCAAAAATTAAATGTGCTAGAAGAAATGCAGAAGATCCAAATTCGAATTTGAGTTTCCATCAAGCAATGAAAGATCTATTAGATTATCGTTCATGGTTTGATTTTACAATTATGTATGAAATTGGAAGTGAAAAACGTAAAGAACTGACGAACAATCGTTTTTATGTGTTTAGTGGTGGTGAAAAGGCCATGGCCATGTATGTTCCTTTGTTTTCAGCGGTAGCCGCAAAATTCGCCTATGCCAGTGATGATGCACCTTTAATTATCGCCTTAGATGAAGCATTTGCGGGAGTGGATTCTAAAAACATTGATTCCATGTTTGGATTAATCAAAAAATTTGGTTTTGATTATATTATGAATTCTCAAGTATTATGGGGAGATTATCCAAATGTAGATGCCCTAGCAATTTATGAATTATATCGTCAAAATGATGCTAAATATGTAACTACAATACGATATGAATGGGATGGTCATGTTAAAAGGTTGGTTGGTGCATGATGAATGAAGAATTTTGCCAATATTTGTATGACAATGAGTTTTCTGAATTTATGCATCTATGGAAAAAACAATATGAAAAATATGGCACTTGCAAAGGAAGTATTAATTTAGTATTAGATGAAACAAATCGCGTATGTATAAGCGGTTTATTGGGAAAAGATTATTATGGTGTTGATTGTGCACATATTACTTTTCAACAACTTCAAAAGGCAATATCAAATACCAAATATGAGAATTGTGATTTTAACGAAGTGTTAAAAATGTACTTTAATCATGATATTTTGACAAATAAAAATCGACAAGAACAAGAACAGATGCGAATTCAAAATATATTTAAACATCTTTTAGAACAAGAAGGAAAAAGCCAACAGTGGATTCATCATATATATACCGACCATGATTCTGTCTATGTTCGTATTGTGCAAGCTTCAAAAGAAAATGAACAAAAATGTATAAATACGGTAGACGTAGTGATGAAGGCTTTAAACCAATTGCCAATGTGGCAAGATAAGAAAGAAAATATATCTATTTTTGCTAGCTTACATACAAAAAATCCACATGCTTTTGATAAGAATACCTTTGCCTATTATTTATTGATGCATGGAATTGTTTATTTTCTAAAAGTAAATTTTCCTAAAACAAATTTAGAACAAAATGAAATTCTATATCGTGCAGGACTCTATCAAGATGGTATTAGTAATTATTGTAGTATCGCAAGACTTCAAGCGTTGAATGAAAACTATCAACCACATTTAGGTTGGACAGGATTTTATGATTCGTACGAAGCTTTAAATGTGAATATGGATAATTTATTACATATTCGCTCTATTGTATATTGTGATAGAGTTTATGTTGTAGAAAATCCAGCTGTATTTCAAGCTTTGCTGAAAATGATAAAGAAAGAAAAAATCGAAAAGATTGGCTTAGTATGTACGAATGGACAATTGAATTATTCAGCCTATCTTCTTTTAGACATATTGGTGAATTCGAATGTTGAGACTTATTACAGTGGAGACATGGATCCAGAAGGATTATTGATAGCTGATAAAATTAAACAAAGATATCCTAGTATAAAACTTTGGTGTTATGATGTAAGGCATTACGAAATTTCAAAATCAAAAGAGCAGGCAGCAGATCAAAGAATGCATATGTTAGATGCTTTAAAAGATGAGACATTGATTCGAATTGGAAAATGTATTAATGAAAATAAAAACAGAGTTGGATATCAAGAAAATATGATTGAGGAATATTACAATAGCTTTAGATTCGATGTTAAAAAAACGCCTATATCCATTGGATAGGCGTTTCATTGTTTTTAACTAGATATTCATTCGCAAGCTTAAAATGATTATTTCCAAAGAAACCACGATAAGCGCTTAAAGGACTAGGATGAGGACTTGTAAGAATTAAATGTTTTGGATTTGTCAGTAATTTCTTAGATTGAATAGCCTTGGATCCCCATAATAAAAATACAACAGGACCATCCTTTTCATTGATCCATCTTAAAGCTTCGTTTGTAAAATTCTGCCAGCCTTTATCTTGATGAGATAAAGGCTTATGCTCTTCAACTGTAAGGATAGTATTCATTAATAGTACTCCTTGTTTAGCCCAGTCGGTCAAATCACCCGTGCGATGTACAGGAGTTTGATATTCATTTTCTAGTTCTTTATACATGTTTTGTAAAGATGGAGGTAAAGGAAAGTTGCTTGGTACACTAAATGAGTAACCTTGAGCTTGTCCTGGACCATGATATGGATCTTGTCCTAAAATAACAACTTTTGTATCTTTTAAAGAAGTTGTTTTAAAGGCTGCAAAAATATTTTCTTTTGCAGGATAAATATTTTTTGTTTTATATTCCTCAGCTAAAAAATATCGTAAATTTAGTAAATAATCTTTTTGTATTTCTTGATCAAACAGTTGATCCCAGTCATTATGCATAATCATGTGATTCACTTCTTTCTTTAGTGATATAATAATACCATGAATGTACAAGAGAAAATTAATAAAATGGAAAATTGTCGTGGAAAAAACCATGACCTATTAGAATTCAGACAATGGTTAACGGATGCAATACCAAATCATACAGCCTTAAAAAAGATTCAGGTAGCTGGTACAAACGGAAAGGGAAGTACTTCAATTTGGCTAAGAGATTTGTTGATGAAAAAAGGATATAAAGTAGGGGTTTTTACATCTCCACATTTGATTCATCATACAGAAAGAATACGCGTGAATGATACATGTATTACTTTAGCTGATTGGGAAAGAATCTATGATCAATATGAAGAGTTATTCTTATTACATAAGATGACAATGTTTGAAATGGATCTATGGATGTCAATGGCCTATTTTATTGAACAACAAGTTGATTACTGCATTATTGAAGCTGGGATGGGAGGTCGTTTGGATGCGACAACAGCTTTGGATTATGAAGCCTGCTTAATTACTAATGTAGGACTTGATCATACGGAATATTTAGGGGATACATTTGAACAAATCGCTTATGAAAAATCAGGTGTATTTAAACCAAATGTTCCTGCTCTGACAACCGAAGATAAACCGGAATGTCAAAAAGTAATGGAGCTTGTTGCAGATTATATGAAAACACCATTATGTTTTATTGATTGTCAAGAAACTGATGTATTGAGATGGAATGGTATGACATTTCATTTGAATCCACCGTTATATCAGGCTAAAAATTTATCTCTAGCATTAGAAACGTTGAATGTACTTGGAATTTGGCTCGAAGAAAATGAAATTCAACAGGTAATTGATCATTTTAAATGGGCAGGCAGATATATGGTTCTTAGAAAAGATCCATTGGTTTTATTAGATGGAGCACACAATGTACATGGAATAACAGCGTTGACACAATCTTTGAAGGATTTTACAGGAAAGATTTATTTTTCGGTATTAAAAGAGAAGGATGCACCGCATATGATTGAATTACTTCAATCCATTAGTAAAGACATTACATTAGTAGAAATATCGAGTGCTCGTCTATATCCATTAGAAAAATTAGGGTATCCTATTATTACAGTGGATGAGTTGATCTCAAGACTTTTAGATACAAAAGAAGACAGTTTATTATGTGGTTCTCTATATTATGTAGGAGAAGTATTAGAAAAATGGGGCAATGTTTGACACACCCTATTTTAGCGCTTAGAATTGTTCTGTTGAGACTGGAGCGATAATATGTTTACGATTGAGGAGTTTTTGCGTATATCCAATCAAATGAGGGATTATTATGCAAAAAAAATAAAAGATAGTTTTCAAGAATTTAATTTTTCACCAAATGAAATATCTATCTTGATTGTTTTAAAGAATAATTCAACTATTACAACAAGTACGGAATTAAAAGTGGTGTTAGGCGTTTCAAAGACTCTGATTTCTAGAAGTGTTGATTCGTTGGAAAAAAAGGGACTTATTTGTACTTGCATAGATGAAAAAGATAGTCGAATACACCATTTACAACTCACAGGCGAGTGTAAACCTATTTTAAAGATTATTGATGAAGAGATTGGTAAAATCAATAAAACATTATTTAATGATGTGTCTGTAGAAGAAATGAAAAGCTTGAAGCAGACGATGAGTAAATTACAGAAGTGTGTTGAAAAAGAAGAATAGTTATATAGCATATAACCATTAAACTTGCTACAATAGAAGTAACAAGGGAGGTGTTCTTATGGACAACACAGTTTTGTATGATCTTTCTTATGGTATGTATGCCGTGGGTGTAAAAGACGGCATGCGCGAATGCGGATGTATTGTGAATACTGTATTTCAGGTTTCTACGATAGGACCGCTAATTGCCTTGAGCATGAACAAGGATAATTATACTTGTTCTTTGATTGAAAAAAATAAGTATTTTTCTTTATCAATCTTGCCTGAAACAATAGATTCACAAGTGATTACGGATTTAGGTTTTCAAACAGGAAAAGATAAAGATAAGTGGGCGAAGTTGAATCATCATTTGTTTAGAGAATTGCCTGTTGTAGATGATGCGTTAGGATACATGATGTGTGAAGTACAAAGTCAGATGGATGCAGGAACACACTTTGTATTCTTGGCAAAAGTCGTTGATGCCAAGAAAGGTGATTCTGGTAAACCAATGACCTATGCATATTATCATAATGTATTAAAACAAAGCGCACCGGCAAAAGCACCTACATACAGAAAAGAAGAAAAGTGGGTATGTAGTGTTTGTGGATATGTATATGATGGTGATGATTTTGAAAGTGAACCAGATGATTATGTATGTCCAGTTTGTGGAGCTAAAAAAGACATGTTTAAATTGCAGTAAAAAAGGTGGACCTATTAACGGTTCACCTTTGGCTTTAATTGAATACATGTTTTCATTACTAAATATAAAATAACGACTTGGAATGGTAATGAAATTAAGTTTTTGATTAATTTAGGACTCGCAATAACTAAGAATGGAGTTCCCCACAACATAGATGTAAATAGTGTGTTTAGAAATAAACTGACAACTACATCATATGTTATTCGACATAAGATGACGCGAACCCAAGTGATTCTTTCGCAGTTATAGAAGTAAGCTGAAAAAATACATGCGCTTGCCATAGTTGAAATCATAAAGATCGGATAATATGCACCCACAGGTTTAACCATGTAATTGACTAAATCTAATAATGGTGCAAGCACTAAGTTTGGAATGGGTCCATAAAGTAAGCAGCTAGCAGCTATCGCAATGGATGCAAAGCCTATTTTTAACTGGTTTGTGATTTGGATGGATCCAAACAAGTTAAGAATAACATTTAGGGCAAAAAATAATGCCACACCTACGATAACACGCACGTTTTTTAATGAGCGTGCATTTTCTTTTAACATTACAAAGTATTGATTCATATATAAAAAGACCTCCTTTTTTCCATATTGCGATACAAAAAAAGAAAGTCTTTAATTTTTTCGATCACAACAGCGGGATGCAAAATATGTACCGCAAGAATAACTTTTCGTTCCTTAACCAACTCCCCGTGTTAAAGACACTTAACGCACATATTTTTACTCTGTATGTAATTGAATTATATGTATTAAAAAGAGATCTGTCAACAGATCTCTTTAATTGTTATTCAATTGTAGCTTTGTCTAACGCTTTAACGAAGTCATACAATGCAGCTGTATCTAAGTTTTTGATCTTTTTGTTGTATAGATCATAGTAACTTAAACCATTGATTGCTACATATGGACATAAAGCAGAAACTTTTTCATAAGCTTCCTTATAAGCAGCAGTACTTGCAGCTTGATCAGTTGTATGTAATGCAGTATCTAACAATGCATCTAAATCAGGATCTGATAAACGAGCTGTGTTATCTGTTTGACCAGTTTGGCATAATAAGTTGATACCAGTGTCATCACCTGAACTAAATTGCCATCCCATGTAAGATACTTCCCAATCGTTAACTGTATCATCACCTTGAACTGTTGCAACCATTGTGTTGAATTCACTTAAGTTTGTCTTGAAATCAACGCCAAGTTCATCGCCCCAAGCTTTTTCTAGCATTGGAAGTATTGTATCTAATTGATCTTTACCTTTTGTAGAAACCATACGAACAGTTAATTTTTGTCCATCTTTTTCACGTTTTCCATCACTTCCTACAGTCCAACCAGCATCGTCTAAGATTTGTTTAGCTTTTTCGATGTCATAATCATAGTAAGTCATGTTGTCATCTTTTTCTTTACCAGTAATGATATCACCTAATTGTGATGAAATTGGGTTAGCCATTAATACTGGAACGAAACCAGGTTGAGTTTTCTTAACATCTTTACTTCCTTTAGAGAATGAGTAGTAGCTATCAACAAATGATTGACGGTCAATCGCATAAGTTAATGCTTGACGTACAGCAGGATCTGCAGTGGCTCCAGCTTCACAGTTGTAAATAAAGTATTGCATTGAGCTTGATGCGTAGTTGTTGTAAGTTAAGTTCTTATCTAAACTTGCAGTACCAACTTTATCAGCGTTATCAGCTTGTGGTAATAAATCAACAGTTCCTTTTTGAAGTTCTTGAAGTTCTGTTGAAGTATCACAAATCTTCATTACAACATTATCAATTTGGTATTCTCCATCTTCAGCTTTAAATTTATCATTCTTAACAAATGTGGCGGCTGAATCTTTTTGGAAGTTTTTCAATACATATGGTCCAGTACCAATTGGTTTACTAGCCTTGTCTTCAAACATCTTTGTATCACCTTTTTTGTATTTTTTGAATTGTGAATTAGAGATGATTGGGAATGTACCAACTTGGCTTATCGCGTCGATTCTTGGTGTTGCCAAGTGGAAGGCAACTGTGTAATCGTCGATTTTTTCAACACCACTTAGAGTTTCGGCATCTCCTTCGTGATATTCTTTATAACCTTCTAAGTAATCAACATACGTTGAGAAACGACCAGTATAGCTTGGGTCAGCCATAGCTGTAAATGTCAATACAACATCATCTGCATCCAATTTAGATCCATCAGAGAATTTCACTCCTTTTTTCAATTTGAATGTTAATGTTGATCCATCCTCACTAATAGTTGGTTGTTCAGTAGCAAGTTCTGGTTGTAATTGATTATCACGATCATAGCTCAACATACTTTGATAAACCATTTCAATAACGTAATCATCATATACAGTTTGATAATACAATGGAGAGAAAATTCCATTGAAACCTGTGTTTAAGCCAACTGTCAACGTTTTACCATTTGCACCAGATGATCCACCAGCACAACCAGTCATCATTGCAGCTGCCATACATACGGCACCGGCCTTCTTTAAATAGTGACTTGTTTTCATAATTTGCACCTATCCCTTCTTGTGATGTCACTAGTGTAAAACTTTACAATGAAAAATGCAAGTAAAATTTACATTAATTTACATTTGTGTGTAAAATAATTACAATTTATACATAATGTATACGATATATAAACAATATGTTATTTAATGTATACAGATTTTGTAGATAAACTATGAGAAAAAGTTCACATTGTTTTTGTGGTAAATAAAGCATTTTTGGACTATACTTTGATAGAAAAGAGGTAGTTAAAGTTATGATTATTGATGAATTAGAAAAAAAGGTCCAAGGAAAGGGAGTACGAATCGTATTTACCGAAGGTTGGGATCCACGTGTACAAAAGGCAGCTATTGATTTGAAAAATAATGATGTTGTACGCCCAGTATTATTAGGAACTCCAGAAGAAATTGCTGGCTGTGCACAAAAGAATAGTTTAAATGTTGAAGGAATCGAACAAATCGATCCAAATAACTTTGATCACATGGATGAAATGGTCCACAAAATGGTCGAATTACGTCGTGGTAAAATGGACGAAGAAAAAGTTCGTAAAGCATTGAAGAGTACAAACTATTTTGGAACTATGTTAGTTCAAATGGGATATGCCGATGGTTTATTAGGTGGTGCTACATACTCTACTGCAGATACTGTACGTCCAGCATTACAATTGATTAAAACAGCTCCAGGAAACCAATTAGTTTCTTCTTGCTTCATTTTAATTAAAGAAGAATCTCAATTGATCATGGGTGACTGCTCAATCAACATTAACCCTAATACAGATGATTTAGTAGAAATCACTATGCAAACAGCTAACTCAGCTCGTCAATTTGGTGTAGAACCAAAAGTTGCATTATTATCATACTCAACAATGGGTAGTGCAAAAGGTGAATGCGTTGCTAAGATGACTGAAGCAAGTGATCGTTTGCGTCGTATTGCTGATTTTGATATTGATGGAGAAATGCAATTTGACTGTGCAGTAAGTGAAGAAGTTGCTCGTTTAAAAGCTCCTAATTCAAAAGTTGCTGGACATGCAAATACTTTTATTTTCCCTAACTTGTCAAGTGGAAATATTGGATACAAAATTGCTGCTCGTTTAGGTGGATATGAAGCAGTTGGACCAATCTTACAAGGATTGAACGCGCCAATCAATGACTTATCTCGTGGATGTACTTCAGATGAAATCTACAAGATGGCTATTGTAACTGCTGCTCAAAAAGATATGGATATCTAATTTAAATAATTATATTTTTCGATAAAAGAATCTCAATTGAGGTTCTTTTTTTCGTGCTATGAAAAAAAGAGATGATTTCTCATCTCTTAAACTACGATATTAAAAACATGTACTGCAATATTGAAATAAACTAGAATAGAGCAAGTATCTACAATTGTTGTGATTAATGGACTGGCCATAATAGCTGGATCTACACCAATCTTATTTGCAAATAATGGAAGAATACAACCAATTAATTTTGCAACAATAACAACAATCATTAATGAAAGGGCAATGACAATTGCGATATTAAAGTTTTGGTATTGAATGAAAATACGTAAACCATTAGCTGCAGCCAAAATAAATCCAACAACAAGTGAAATTCTAAATTCTTTAAACATAACTTTAAAAATTTCTTTAAAATGAATTTCTCCCAAAGCTAAACCACGAATAATCAAAGTTGAACTCTGTGATCCACAGTTTCCACCTGTATCCATCAACATTGGAATAAAAGATACTAGTAATGGTACGGCGCTGAAGGCATTTTCATATCGGGTGATAATACTTCCTGTGATTGTGGCAGAAAACATTAAGACAAGTAGCCATAAGATACGGTGTTTTGCTTGTTGCCAAACCGTAGTTTCAAAATATGTTTTTTCATTGGGTTCCATGGCAGCCATACGAGAAATATCTTCGTTGGTTTCATCAACCATAACATCCATGGCATCGTCAAATGTAACAATACCAACAAGACATCCATCACTATCAAGTACGGGCATCGCAATCAAGTCATATTTTCTAAATAAGTGAGCAACCTGCTCCTGATCTGTATGAGTGTGTACAGAAATAATGTTCGTATTCATTAGATTTGTGATATTTTCATCATCATCACTCGTCATTAAGCTTTTAGCTGTCACAATACCAATCAATTTTTTATTTTCTGTGACATAACAAGTATAAATAGTTTCCTTATGAATACCAATATCTTTAATATGGTTCATGGCCTGTTTTACAGTCATTGTTTTTTTCAATGTGACATATTCAGTCGTCATGATTGAACCGGCACTGTCTTCAGGATATTTTAAAAGTTTGTTGATGGTTGAACGCTTATTTGAATCTAAGTTTTTCAAAATACGCGTTACTAAGTTTGCAGGTAGATCCTCTAACATATCTACTGTATCATCCATATAAAGATCATCTAATAGTTCTTTTAATTCAGTTTCTGAAAACATGTCTACCAGATATGTCTGCATCTTCGAACTCATGCATGAGAATACATTGGCAGCTTTTTCTTTAGAAATTAAACGGAATGCCAAAGCACATTCTTTCGCATCTAACTCTTCTAAAAAGGCAGCTGTATCCATATCGTTCATTTCGGAAAGTATATTTTGTGCAGTTTTGTATTTTTTGTCTTGTAGTAATTGAATGAATTCTTCTTTGTTCATCATAATTATGTACCTCTGCTTTCTTTAAATAATTCAAACTATTCCCATCCGGATCCGTACACATACAAGCCTCACCTCCTTATATAAAGAAAACGCCATTGCCTAAACAATGACGTCATTAACCTAAGTATCACCGTTCAAGCTTTAGTATCACAGGGCATATTAATTACATTAAGCCAAGCCTTTGCGACTTAGCCTGCTGACCAACGAGTTGTGTCTCCACAACTTTGCGGCAGTAATCTTAGGAAATCCAAATCCCTGCGGTAACCTCACCTACCGTATATCTTTATGTACGTGAAAAGAATAATATAAATTAGTAAGTGAGTCAACCTTAACAGTATAAAAACTATGTTAAATTTAAATAATATGAAAACTATCCTTATTTTTAAGAATTTCTGGTGTCTTTCTAAGAATGAAATCTAGAAATGTCTTACTTGCATAAGATAAAGTATCGTAATTATTATAGGCGAATCCAACATGACGAAATAGATTTTCTTGTATTGGAATCAAACACAAATCATCATAGTCGCTCAAAGCGTTTTGATAAAGTATAGAAATACCTAAATTCTGTCGTATCATAGCTAAAATAGTAAATTCATCATATACTTTGTGTTTAATCTGTACATGTAATCCTAGATTTTGGAATGTTTTTATTGGCAAAGAATATTCTCCCTCATCTAATTGAATGAAAGGGTACTTTGCGATTTGTTTCATGCTTAATACTTCATAATTAGCTAACACATGACTTTGTGGCACCAACGCAAACATTTCATCATAATACAATTCTTGATATTGAACTCGCTGGATGGCATCAATACAAGTGAATCCTAAATCAAGACTTCCTTCTAATAATTGTTGTTCAATATTTGTGTATTCACTTTGATACAGTTCAAATTGTATGTTTGGATACATTTCAATGAATTTTTCCATTAATGAAGGCAAAAGATGTCGAGATACACTTGTGAATGTACCAATTCTTAATGTGACTTGGTCCACCCCTTTCATTTCCTGCTTTTTAGTACGAAGATTATCAAGGCTTGCCTGAACAGATTTTAAATAGGGAATATATGCATGTCCATCTTTACTAAGAATGACACCACGTTTTTGTCGAATGAATAAAGTGGTTTCTAATTCTTCTTCTAAAGATTTTATTGTTTGAGAAACTGCACTTTGTGAAAAGCCAAGATCTTTAGCAACTTGACTAATTGTTTTTGTTTCTAATACTTTGAAAAAATATCATATTTTGTTAGATTCATATCTATCACATTTTCTTATGGAAGTATTATAAATATTTGATTTACAAATAACAATTCGATTCTTATAATGCATAGAAATAAGGAGTGAGATTATGGAGTTTAAAAAAGGAATCAAAGATAGTATTCCGGTAGGAATGGGATACTTTGCGGTTTCCTTCTCATTAGGAATCATCGCAAAAAATGTAGGCTTATCACCAATACAAGGTTTTTTGACTAGCCTATTCATAATTGCATCGGCAGGAGAATATGCTGTCTTTTTAATGATTAGTACACATGGTACTTTCATTCAGATGGTTATCATGACTTTAGTCAGTAATGCTCGCTATTTCTTAATGAGCTTTGCGCTCAGTCAATAAATCGAAGAAAAAACGAATCTGCTTCATAGGATGTGTATTGGTTTTGATTTAACAGATGAATTATTTGGCTTGGCAATCAATCACGAAGGGAAAGTGAATCATAAATATATATGGTACATATTTGGTGGCACTTCCATGTTGGGCACTAGGAACTGCATCGGGAATAGTTGCTGGTAATAGTCTTCCTACAAAAATTGTAGCGAGTTTAAGTGTTGCGTTATATGGTATTTTTTTGGCTATTAGTATTCCTCAGGCAAAAAAGATCGTATGATTGGACTACTCATTATTATAAGTTTCTTATTGAGTTACATTTGTAAGGATGTGACAATCTCAGGTGGAACAAGAACCACTTTATTAATAATCATAATTTCAATGGCAGCGGCCATTATAAAACCTAGAAAGAAGGAAGAAAATGTCTAATCTAATGATGTATGTAGCTACAATGACGGTTGTCACATATTTGATTCGTGTCTTGCCGTTAACACTTTTTAATAAACCCATTACCAATATATATGTTCAGTCATTTCTATATTATATTCCTTATGTGACTTTGGCTGTGATGACCTTTCCTACTATATTATATGAAACTAATTCTCAGTTAGCAGGATTTGCAGCGCTAATAGTTGGAATTATGTTGGCTTGGAAAGATAACGGCTTATTTCAAGTATCCATTGCATGTTGTTTAGTCGTTTTAACAATGGAATATATAATATGAAAATAATGTCACAAAAGTGACATTATTTTTTTAGTATATCTATTGTATGTGAACTTGCACCAATTAGCTCTTGTCTTTCACATGTGGCAAGATGATATTTGATGAACAATTCAAATGTTTCATCATCCATCTTGTTTAAGATAGGACGCATATAATCGCTTGGACCATCAGCGGCAATAATTTGGATTCGTTCTAAACCTATCTCTTTATTTAATTGATTGATTGTATCTAGACGAATGTAACTATATAAATCATCTATATTTGTCTGCGTTTGAAATGTTTCATCGAGTTTTTTTGCTGCTAATGATTCTTTGATGTGTCCATCTCGAAAGCCGTGGACTAAGACGCTATATTCATTCATAACGTAAGCTACAAAAATAATTCCATCTTTTTTTGTAACGCGTTTAGCTTCGGATAATGCTTTTAATTTATCTTCATAACTAAATAAGTGGTACATAGGTCCAAATAATAGGGTGATGTCAAAAGTGTTATCTTGATATCTTGATAAATCTAAAGCGGTTCCTTGATAGGCTTTCACATTGCTTTTTTTAGCTTTTAAAACACCAAGATTATATTTAACAAGTTCAATCGCATCGACTTGATATCCTTCATTACTTAAGGCAACGCTATACCTGCCGGTTCCGGCTCCAATATCCAATATGCGATCTTCAGACTTTAAATATTTATGGATGTATTTCATGCTTGTTGTATATTCTACTTGACCGTGTCTTGATAGTAATCTTTTGTCTTCACAAAATTTACCGTAATAATTTTCTAATTTACTCATGCATTATTTCCTCAACTTCTTTTATATAATAAGGTATATGTTTGGATTTTTGCAACGTTTCATGTATGATTATTTGTGGATAAAAACATGTGTTTTATGAATGTAGAAATAGATAATAAATAATTTGGAGGTCAACTATGGAAAAAGAATTTAAGGCGATATATGGACAGGCAATGTCGATTGTGACACATAAGCCTAGTCAATACGCAAAGAATATCACATTGCGTTATCCTATGAAATCGACATTCAAAGGGGATAAGATACGTATTTGTTTAGATAACTTTACAGGAAAAGAAGGCGTGGTCTTTGATTCAATCACAATTGGACGAGTTATTAGTGGACGTGATTTAGATTCAACATCCATTGTGGATATTACTTTTAATGGTTCAAAAGGACTTCATCTTGATGTGGGAGAACAATGTTACAGCGATCCATTGGATTTTAAAGTGCATGAACAAGAAACAATCGCAATTAGTTTCTATTTAAAAGAATTCACCCACTTACGTTGTGGCGTATATACACAAGGACCATTAAGTTCGGGTTATTTTGGAGAAGGTGATTTCTCTCATGCAGGTATTATGGATCATGCTTCAAGCATGAAGACCCCATGGGTGTTTTTCTTAAGCGAAGTGGCTGTTTTGACAGAACCGGAATATAAAGTTATTACTTGTTATGGTGATTCTATTACTTCGCAGGATTGGCCTGATTATTTACAGAAGTTAATGTGGGAAAATAATAAAAAAGTGTCTGTAGTTCGAAAAGCCGTTAGTGGTACACGTATTTTAAGACAATATTCTTGTGTACAGTATGAAGCATATGGGTTAAAAGGAGATTATCGATTTGGTCACGAGATGCATGTGGCTGGAAGTGATACTTTAATTATTCTGCAAGGAATAAATGATATTATTCATCCAGTCGGTGTTGAAAAGAATGAATTTAGACCATGGCAAGATCTTCCGTCAAGTCAGGAATTGATTGAGGGTTTAAGAAAATATGTAAAGCACGCGAAATCATTAGGAATGAAAGTCTATATTGGGACGTTGATTCCGATTGAAGGTTGGCGTACTTATGCATATTTTAGAGAGAACTTGCGTAATGAAGTCAATGAATGGATTCGTACAACGGATGAAATTGATGGCGTGATTGATTTTGATAAAGATATTTGCGATGGACATAAAATGCAAGATGCATTTGATAGTGGAGATCACTTACATCCAAGTGATGAGGGATATGTGCAAATGGCAAAAACTGCATACAATAAGATGTCCATGGAGTAATTCCATGGACGTTTGTCATATATGAAAGAAATAGGCAGAAAGAGATAAGTATAGTGAGTAAATGAGGTAACTGCTTATTTCTATATATAGAATAAGGAGAAGAGCTTAAAGTAATCTTAAAAAGAAGGTGAATAGAATGGTACAAATTGGAGTTTATGGCTTAGGTGGTATTAGCCGTCGCGTAATACAAGGTGTTTTGTTTTCACGTAATGCGAATCTATATGCAGTATGTTCTTCTAGTATAGAAAAAGCGGATGCTTTTAAAGAGGAGTATGGGGCAAAAAAAGCTTACGATAACTATGAGAAGATGTTGCAGGATACAAATATAGATATGATATATATTTGTACGCCAAATTATTTGCATGCCAAACATATTCAGCTGGCATTGGCAAATCATAAACATGTAGTTTGCGAAAAACCAATGTGTGTATCTAGTGAAGAATTACATGCATGCTTTGATTATGCACACCAACAAAACTGCTTTTTAATGGAAGCCCATAAAACGGTTTTCACACCATTAAATCAAAAATTATTTGAAATGATTTCAAATGAAGAAATTGGTGAAATAAAATCAATGGATGCTCAATATGCAACAAAACTGACAGAAACAATTTCAGACTGGCATTTTAACCAGCCAGGATCTGGATGTATGTTTGATATTGGGGTTTACCCTATTTGTTATGCAAATAGAATGGCGAATAGCTCAATATTGAAAGTATCTCGATTTCAGGATGAAGCTTTGATTGAATATGAAAATGGGTGCGTGGCACATATCGCAACAAGTTGGGATGTGGATATGGAAAATACAGCTCATATATATGGTACAAAGGGTAGCGTTACTTGTAAGAATTTTTGGAAGAATACAGAACTTGTAATGAATGATAAAAAGATTGTGGTAGAACAGAAATCGGATTTTACTGGTGAAATCGAACATGCATGTACTTGTATAGAGAGTGGTTTGATTGAAAGTCCTATTATGTCAAGAAATGCAAGCTTAGAAATTCTTAAGGTCATTGGGGTATGAGAAGAAAAGTTAAATTAAGTAGAATTTTAATTCTTATATTGATTCCTATTTTAATTGTGAGTGGTAGTGTTTATGTGATTTACATGTTGTTTACACAAGAAGAATCGGTAATAGAAGAAAAGAGCTATTATGATTTAAATTTATTTTCTTTGGAAAATGGATTAATGACATATAAAGATTCTTCGTATAAGGTATCCACTGGAATTGATGTATCAAGCCATAATGGAGCTGTTGACTGGGCAGCAGTAAAGACGGATGGAATTGAGTTTGCGATGTTAAGGATAGGTTATCGTGGTGCCCAAGAGGGAATCTTACATGAAGATGAATATTTTAATACAAATATTCAACAAGCTATTCAGAATCATCTTAAGGTAGGTGCTTATTTTTTCTCGAGTGCAATTTCGGCTGAAGAGATTGATGAAGAAGTAGATTTAGTGTTGAATAAAATTAAGGGATATAAGATTCAAATGCCGGTTGTTTATGATATGGAAGAATTTGATCAGGGTGGAAGAATTGATGATTTGTCTCTAGAACAAAGAACGAAGCTGGCCCTACGGTTTTGTAAAAAGATCAAAGAAGCTGGATATCAACCAATGATATATGGAAATATGACTTGGTTATATCAAAATTATGATTTTGAAAGAATATCAAAATATCCGATTTGGCTAGCGAGTTATACAACAAGTTGCCCGATGGAGGATAAATTTGATATATGGCAATATTCAAATAAAGGTCAAGTGAATGGAATAGAAGGAGATGTAGATATGAATATATATCTACAAAAGAAATGATATGATAGATTTTGAGAAATTCGAAAAGTAATGCGATGAAATTTGCAAAATTAACACAAAGTATATTGAAGGATTTGTAGATGTACTTTCAAAAAAGGGATTTGTTGATAAAACAATAAAGCGTCATTATGGAAATGTAGATTTTTATTTAAACGATTTTTTGTTGAGAGAAGATGCTTTAACTATGGAAAATGGTTGTAAGGATGAATACTTACGTGATTTCTTTGGATACTTTTTCATACGTAAGTGTATGTGGATCACACAGGATACAGTTAAGTCAATAATCGCAAGTCTTAAAAAGTTTTATCGATTATCAAAAGAAGATTATGAAGAATTCACGGATACAATTCGTGTTAATAAGGAATATTGGATAGATTGTTGCAGTGAATATAATGATGGAATAAGTGAATGGTGATTAAAATGGAAATAAATGATGGATATATGCCGTTTAAGGGCTTTAAAACATACTATCGTATTGTGGATGGAGGAGATAAGACTCCATTGATTTGTTTACATGGAGGACCAGGGTCAACTCATAATTATTTTGAAGTGTTGGATTGTATTGCCAAGACGGGAAGAAAAGTGATTATGTACGATCAACTTGGCTGTGGTAAATCATTTGTAGAAGGTCATGATGAATTGTGGAATCAAGATACGTGGATGGAAGAACTTGAAGCGTTGATGGAGTATTTAAATATTGAATCTTGTCATTTGTTGGGACAATCCTGGGGTGGTATGTTAGCAATTGCCTATGCGATTGAAAAGAAAAGCACGAGATTGAAGTCTTTGATTCTTTCGAGTACATTATCTTCAGCGTCACTATGGGCTAAAGAGCAACATCGTATGATTTCATTTATGTCGGATGATGAGCAACGAGCAATTTTAAGTGAAGACTATGAATCTGATCAATATCAATTGGCTAATGAGCATTATATGCAGCTTCATTGTGCAGGGCCATTTGATGAAGGTACGCCAGAATGTGTTAAAAGAGAAAAGAAAACTGGGACTCGTGCCTATTTAATTGGCTGGGGACCTAATGAATATACGCCGCTTGGAACTTTGAAGGATTTTGAGTATACAAATCGATTGAACGAAATTCAAGTTCCGGCACTAATAATAAGTGGAACGAATGATTTGTGTACGCCATTAGTTGCCAAAACTATGTATGATGGAATTAAAAATGCAAAATGGCATTTAATGCCAGAATGTCGTCATATGTGTTTTGTGGATGATCATGATACATATTGTCACAATTTAGAGGATTGGTTAGCGTCTGTTGATTAAAAACAGATGCTTTTTTACATGTTTTGAAAAAATAGGTGTATTTTTATTAATTAAAACAATATTTGAGACCCACTGATATCAGTTGTCACAGTTATTTTTTGGAAACAGTTAAAAAAATAAAAAACAAAACGTTTTAAAACACGATAAATAAGGGATTTAAAAGAATTATTAATTTTTTTAATTTAGGGGTTGAATGCATGAAATATATGTGTTAGAATACAGGAGCTTGCGATGAAGTGCGAGGTTGCTGACCCACTGAGAACCGTTGTCATGGGTGTGGCCAGGTAATTCGCATGGAGCATGTTTATCTAGAATAAACGAAAGGAGTTAAACATGGCAAAAAATACTATGAGAATTCGCTTAAAGGCGTATGAGCACAGAATCTTAGATGATAGTGCAAAGAAAATTGTCGAAGCTGCGACAAAACACGGAGCTAAAAAGGTTGTAGGACCAGTTCCGTTACCTACAGAAAAACAGGTAGTAACAATTCTTCGTGCGGTTCACAAATACAAAGATTCACGTGAACAATTTGAAATTCGTACGCACAAGCGTTTGATTGAGATTGTTGCACCAAACAAGGAAACGATTGATTCTTTACAAAGACTTGAACTTCCTAGCGGTGTCGACATCGAAATTAAACTTTAATGGAGGTGTCAATGATGAAAGGACTATTAGGAAGAAAATTAGGAATGACACAAGTCTTCACTGAAGATGGTGTATTGATTCCGGTAACTGTAGTTGAAGTAACACCAAACGTTGTTTTACAAAAGAAAACAGTTGAAACAGATGGTTACAACGCAGTTCAATTAGGATTTGAAGAAATCAAAGAAAAACGCACAACTAAAGCAAACATCGGACACTGTAAAAAAGCAAATACAAGTCCAAAGCGTTTCATTAAGGAAGTGCGCGACTGTGACATGGACGTAAACGTTGGAGATTTAGTTAACGTTGATATCTTTGCCGCAGGAGAAACAGTAGATGTAATCGGTACAAGTAAAGGTAAAGGTTACAACGGTACAATCGTTCGTAACAATGCTCACCAAGGTCCAAAGACTCACGGTGGATCTAAGAACATTCGTCACATCGGTTCATTAGCTACAAACGGTATTACTTCACGTCAAGGACGTATTATGAAGGGTACTATCATGGCTGGTCAAGAAGGTGGATATACTACTACAAATCAAAACTTGACAGTTATTAAAGTTGATACAGAAAACAACTATATGTTAATTAAAGGTAACGTTCCTGGACCTAGAAAAGGTTGCGTAATGGTACGTACTGCTAAAACTAGCAAGGGAGATAAAGAACCTGTTACTTTAGTTGACTATACTGTAAATAAGGAGGTTCAATAATGGCTACTATCGACGTAATTAACCAAGCTGGTGCAGTTGTTGGTTCAATCGAATTGAACGATGCTGTTTTCGGAATTGAACCACACCAACAGGCTATGTATGATGCATTAGTGATGCAAATGGCAAGCCGTCGTCAAGGAACTGCTGACACTAAGGGTCGTAGCGAAGTTTCTGGTGGTGGACGCAAGCCTTACCGTCAAAAAGGTACGGGACGTGCTCGTCAAGGTTCTATCCGTGCTACTCAATTTAGAGGTGGTGGAACTGTATTCGGAGCTACTCCACGTAACTATGCATACCGCATTAACAAAAAAGTTCGCCGTTTAGCAGTTAAATCTGCATTGAGCGAAAAAGTTCAAGAAACAGCATTCAGCGTTTTGGATAAATTTGAAATTGCTGAACCAAAAACAAAAACATTTGTTTCAATTATTGAAGCTATCCAAGCGCCTAAGAAAACATTGTTTGTTGTTGCAGATAGCGAAGATGCAACAAACGTTTACTTATCAGCACGTAATATTGCTGGAGCTACAGTAATGTCTGCTTCTGCAATCAACACTTACGATTTAGTAAATGCAAACAAAGTTGTTATGACAAGCGCTGCCGTAAAACAAGTTGAGGAGGCATTGGCATAATGAAAGATTACAGAGACGTAATTATCCGCCCAATCATCACTGAAGCAACTATGAAGATGATGGCTGAAGATAACAAAGTAACTTTTGAAGTAGTTAAGGGTGTTAGCAAAATTGAAATTGCTAAAGCTGTTGAAGCTGCATTCAATGTAGAAGTTGTAAAAGTAAATACAATGAACTGCAAACCAAAAACAAAACGTGTAGGTCGTTATGTTGGAAAAACAAGCGTTGTACACAAAGCTATTGTAAAAATTAAAGAAGGACAAACAATCGAATTGTTCGGTTCTGAAGAATAATCAGGGAGAAGACGCTATTTCCTGAATAAATATTGCGATAAGGAGGAAAATTAAGTTTATGCCAATTAAGAAGTATAAACCAATGACACCTGGACGTCGTGGAATGACAACTTTGGCTAAAGATGAAATCACAGCATCTAAACCAGAAAAAAGTTTGTTAGCTCCATTGAAATCTAAAGGTGGAAGAAACAACACAGGACGTATTACTACACGTCACCAAGGTTCTGGTCACAAAAGAACTTACCGTATCATCGATTTCAAACGTAACAAAGACAACGTGCCTGCACGTGTTGCTACAATCGAGTACGATCCAAACCGTTCAGCAAACATTGCATTGTTAAACTATGCTGATGGTGAAAAACGTTATATCATCGCTCCAAAAGATTTGAAGGTTGGTATGACAGTTGTATCAGGAGCAGAAACAGATATCAAAATTGGTAACTGCTGCGAAATGAAAAACATGCCTGAAGGTACATTCATTCACAACGTTGAATTGAAACCTGGTAAAGGTGGACAGATGGCTCGTAGTGCTGGATGTTCAGCTCAGATCTTAGGTATTGAAGAAAAATATGTAACTTTACGTTTAGCTTCTGGTGAAGTTCGTAAAGTATTGGCTAATTGCCGTGCTACTGTAGGTACAGTTGGTAATGAAGATTACAGCTTAGTTAACTATGGTAAAGCAGGACGTAACCGTTGGAGAGGTATTCGCCCAACTGTTCGTGGTTCTGTAATGAACCCTAATGATCACCCTCATGGTGGTGGTGAAGGACGTACTCCTATCGGACGTAAATCACCAATGACTCCTTGGGGTAAAAAAGCATTGGGTGTTAAAACTCGTCGTAACAAGAAGGCTAGTACAAAATTAATTGTACGTCGTCGTAATGGTAAGTAGGCAAGGAGGTAAGATACAATGAGTCGTAGTTTGAAAAAAGGACCTTTCTGTGATGACCATTTGATGAAAAAGGTTGTTGCATTAAACGAAACTGAAAAAAAAGAAGTTATTAAAACTTGGAGCCGTCGTTCTACAATCTTCCCTCAATTTGTTGAACACACATTTGCCGTTTATAACGGTAAGGAACATGTTCCTGTTTATGTAACAGAAGACATGGTTGGACACAAATTAGGTGAATTCGTTCCAACACGTAAATACACTGGTCATGGATCAGATGATAAGAAATCTAGATAGTAGGAGGAGAAGAAATGGAAGTAAAAGCTACCGCAAAAACTCTACGTATTCAACCTCGTAAAGCAAGACTAGTCTTAGACTTGATCCGTGGAAAAGACGTAGAAGAAGCAGCTGCTATTTTGAAATTCTTACCTAACAAAGGTGGATACCTTGTTGGTAAAGTATTGCACTCAGCTGTTGCTAACGCAGTTAACAATAACGATTTGGATGAAAGCAAGTTATATGTGAAGGCTTGCTGGGCTGACGAAGGAATTACTTTGAAACGCTTCATGCCTCGTGCGAAAGGTAGTGCGAGTGCTATTCACAAACGTACAAGCCACATTACAGTTGTAGTGGCTGAAAAAGAGTAGGAGGTAAGCTATGGGACAGAAAGTAAGTCCAATTGGAATGCGTGTCGGAGTCATTCGTGACTGGCAATCAAGATGGTACGCTGACGATAAAGAATTCGGAACATTATTATTGGAAGATGTTAAGATTCGTGAATTGGTTGAAGCATACTACGTTAAATTATCAAACGAAGCTGTCGACAAACGTAAGGCAGACCCTCAAATCTCTCGTATCGAAATCGAACGTACTAAGGGTCGTATGACAGTTATCATCCGTACTGCACACCCTGGTGTAGTAATCGGTCAAGATGGAAAATCAATCGAAGGATTGAAAAAACAAGTTTCAAAAATCGCTTCTGCAAAGAACGTACAAATTAACGTTGTAGAAGTTGCTAATCCTAACTTAGATGCTCGTTTAGTAGCTCGTTGGATTGCTAACGAATTGGAAGGACGTAAATCTTTCCGTGCAACTCAGAAAAAAGCTATTCAAAACACTATGCGTGCTGGTGCAAAAGGTATCAAAACTGCTGTATCTGGACGTCTTGGTGGAGCTGATATGGCACGTACTGAAGGATATTCAGAAGGAGTTGTTCCTTTACATACACTTCGTAGTGATATTGACTATGCTTGGGAAGAAGCGGCGACTCAATATGGTCGTTTAGGTGTAAAAGTTTGGATCTGCCGTGGTGAAGTATTACCTGGTGAAATGGTTAAAGAACCAGAAGCTCCAAAACAACGCCCAATGCGTAAAGGAAAAGGACGTCGTCGTCCAGATGCTCGTTCAAACCGTGCCCCTAAAGATGCTGCTAAAGCTGCAGCACCTGCAGAAAAAGGAGGTAACGAATAATGTTAATGCCTAAACGTACAAAGTATCGTCGTCCTCACCGTTTGAGCTACGAAGGTCGTTCAAAAGCAGGTCGTACTATTGACTTTGGTGAATATGGATTGGTTGCTGAATCAGGAAACTATGTAAGTAACCGTCAAATTGAAGCAGCTCGTATTGCTATGACACGTTATATGAAACGTGGAGGAAATGTTTGGATTCGTATTTTCCCTCACATGGCGCGTACTAAAAAGCCTCTAGAGGTTCGTATGGGTTCTGGTAAAGGTGCTCCTGAAGGATGGGTAGCAGTAGTTCAACCGGGACGTGTAATGTTCGAAGTTGGTGGAGTAAGTGAAGAAGTAGCTCGTGAAGCTTTACGTCTTGCTGCTCACAAATTACCAGTTAAGACTCGTTTTGCTAGAAAAGGAGAAGTGAAGTAATGTTAGCTAAAGAAATCCGCGAAAAAACAAATGAAGAGCTTCTTCAGGAAATCGATACGCTTAAAGATGAACTTTTTAACCTTCGTTTCCAGCAAGCCACAGGACAGTTAGAAAATACAGCTCGTTTAAAAACTGTAAAGAAAACAATTGCTCGTATTAAAACTGTATTGACAGAGCGTGAAAACGCTGGCCAAGAGTAGGGAGGACGTATCTATGGAAAGAAACGCTCGTAAAGTATACCGTGGTACAGTTGTGTCTGATAAAATGGACAAAACTATCACAGTTATGGTAGAAACTAAAAAAACACACCCATTATATGGAAAACGTGTTAAATATTCTAAGAAATTTAAAGCTCACGATGAAAACAACGAAGCACGTATCGGAGATAAAGTAGTAATTATGGAAACTCGTCCATTATCTGCTACAAAACGTTTCCGTTTAGTTGAAATCGTTGAAAAGGCTCGTGGTTAATACTAGGAGGAGAAAGCAATGATTCAAAACGAAAGTCGTATGCGCGTTGCTGACAACACTGGAGCTAAAGAAGTTTTAGTTATCCGTTGTTTAGGCGGTAGCGTAAGAAAATTTGCAAACATCGGTGATGTCGTTGTATGTGCTGTTAAACAGGCTACTCCTGGTGGATCCGTAAAAAAAGGTGATGTAGTTAAAGCCGTAATCGTACGTACACGTCGTGGTGTTCGTCGTGAAAACGGAACTTACATCAAATTTGATGATAACGCATGTGTAATCATTAAAGATGACAAGACGCCAAAGGGAACTCGTATCTTCGGTCCAGTTGCTCGTGAATTACGTGATAAAGACTTCATGAAGATCGTATCTCTTGCGCCAGAAGTATTATAGGAGGTGTGTCTAAGTGAGAATTAAAAAAGGTGATAAAGTAAAAGTTATTACAGGTGCTTACAAAGGCACAATCGGTGAAGTAAAAGCTGTATTCCCTAAGGAAGACAGAGTTGTCGTTGAAGGTGTTAACATGGTAAAAAAACACTTGAAACCAACTCAAGCAAATCCAGAAGGTGGAATTGTTGAAAAAGAAGCTAAAATCCACGTTTCAAATGTAATGCTTTATGATGAAAAAGCAAAAGTTGCTAGCCGTATTACAACAAAAGTTGAAGTTGTAGATGGTAAAAATGTAAAAACACGCGTCTTCAAAAAGAGCGGTAACGAAGTGAAGTAGGAGGGTAGAAGATGAATCGTTTACAAGAAAAATATAAAAACGTAGTTGTCCCTCAAATGATGAAAGATTTCGAATACAAATCTGTCATGGAAGTACCTCACGTTGAAAAAGTAGTTATTAATATTGGTGTAGGTGATGCTATCACTAACGCTAAATTATTAGACGAAGCTGTTGAAGAATTAACAGCTATTACTGGTCAAGCTCCAGTTGTAACAAAGGCTAAAAAATCAATTGCGAACTTCAAATTACGTGAAGGTATGCCAATTGGATGTAAAGTTACTTTACGTAAAGAAAAAATGTATGAATTCTTAGATAAGCTATTCAACATTTCATTACCTCGTGTACGTGACTTCCGTGGAGTTAGCGATACTAGCTTCGATGGTCGTGGAAACTATACATTAGGTATTAAAGAACAAATCATTTTCCCTGAAATTGATTTCGATAAAGTAGACCGTACTCGTGGTATGGACATCGTAATCGTTACATCAGCGAAAACAAACGAAGAAGCAAAGGCATTATTAACTCAAATGGGTATGCCTTTCAAAAAGTAGGAGGAGCTTTTAAATGGCAAAGAAATCAATGATTAACAAACAACAGCGTCCTCAAAAATTTAAAGTTCGTGAGTACACTCGTTGTGAACGTTGTGGTCGTCCACACTCTGTATTAAGAAAGTACAAATTATGTCGTATTTGCTTCCGTGAATTGGCTTACAAAGGTCAAATTCCTGGAGTTAAAAAGGCTAGTTGGTAAGGAGGTATATTGCATATGATTATGACTGATCCTATTGCGGATATGCTGACTAGAATCCGCAATGCTTTGCAACAAAAGCATGCCTCTGTCAGTATGCCAGCGAGCAATGAAAAGAAAGCAATTGCTCAAATTTTGAAAAACGAAGGTTTCATCGTAGACTTCAACGTTGAAGGCGATGTTAAGAAAACTTTGAATATCGAATTGAAATACGGACCTAACAATGAAAAAGTTATCAGCGGTTTACGTCGTATTTCTAAACCTGGTCTTCGTGTTTATGCTAAGGTTGAAAACTTACCTAGCGTATTAAACGGATTAGGTATCGCAATCATTTCTACAAGCAATGGAATGATGACTGACAAAGAAGCAAGAAAGAACCACTTAGGTGGAGAAGTTATTGCTTACGTTTGGTAATAAATATATAGGAGGATAAAACGTAATGTCACGTATCGGGAATAAACTGATTACCGTTCCTGCAGGAGTTACTATTGAAGTAGCTGCTGGGAATGAGGTGACTGTTAAAGGACCTAAGGGTTCTTTAACACGTACATTCTCTTCTTTGATGGAAATCCACGTAGAAGATAATGTTGTCACTGTAAAACGTCCAAATGACGAAAAACACACAAAACAATTACACGGAACAACTCGTGCTTTGTTATACAACATGGTAGTTGGTGTATCTGAAGGATTCACTAAAGACTTAGAATTAGTTGGTATCGGATTCCGTACAGCAATGAAAGGAAACGTATTAACTTTAAACGTTGGATATTCTCACCAAGTTGAGATGCCAGTTAAAGAAGGCTTAGAAGTAACTTGTCCAACTGCTACAACTATCAAAGTTGCAGGTATCGATAAACAAGAAGTTGGTGAATTTGCAGCAAATATTCGTGCTGTTCGTAGACCAGAACCTTACAAAGGAAAAGGTATTCGCTATGTTGGTGAAATCATCCGTCGTAAGGAAGGTAAAACAGCAGGTAAGAAATAGTAGTGGGAAAGGAGATCAAAAATGTTTACTAAAGTATCACGTAATGAAACTCGTGTACGTCGTCACAAACGTGTACGTACAAAAATTAGCGGAACTCCAGAATGCCCACGTTTATGCGTATTCAGAAGTAACGCACATATCCATGTTCAAATCATTGATGATGTTAACCAAAACACATTGGTCAGTGCTTCAAGTGTTGACATGAAATTAGAAAATGGTGGAAACGTGGAAGCAGCTCGTTTGGTAGGAACTGAAATTGCTAAGCGCGCACTAGAAAAGAATATTAAAGAGGTTGTATTTGACCGTGGTGGATATGTTTACGCTGGTCGTGTACAAGCTTTAGCAGAAGCAGCTCGTGAAGCTGGCTTGGAATTTTAGGAGGTCGCACAATGGCAATGGATAGAAAACCAAAAAGAGACCAAAAAGAATTTGAAGAACAAGTAATCTCAATCAACCGTGTAACTAAGGTAGTTAAAGGTGGACGTCGTTTCCGTTTTGCTGCGTTAGTTGTAGTTGGAGATCGTAAAGGCCGTGTAGGTATTGGTACAGGAAAAGCTAACGAAGTTCCTGATGCAATCAAAAAAGCCGTTGAAGATGCTAAGAAAAACATCTTCACAGTACCAGTAATCGGTACAACAATCCCTCACGAAATCACTGGTAGATATGGTGCAGGATCTGTATACATGCGTCCAGCTATCGAAGGTACTGGTGTTATCGCTGGTGGTGCAACTCGTGCAATCCTTGAACTTGCAGGTATCTCTGATATCTTAACTAAATGTTTAGGATCACGTACAAAAATCAACGTTGTTCGTGCAACAGTTGATGCATTACAGAACTTAAGAACTGTAGAAAGCGTTGCTGCGCTTCGTGG
This sequence comes from Holdemanella hominis, assembly GCF_014306155.1. Taxonomy (NCBI): domain Bacteria; kingdom Bacillati; phylum Bacillota; class Erysipelotrichia; order Erysipelotrichales; family Erysipelotrichaceae; genus Holdemanella; species Holdemanella hominis. Next base: position 41,823 of record NZ_JACRWH010000012.1, read on the forward strand.
TAAGAAGCCAGAAGAAATTCGCGGGTAATAGGAGGTAAATCAGATGAAATTACATACAATGAATTTAGCCGAAACTCGCACAGAACGTAACCGTGTTGGTCGTGGACCTGGAAGCGGGAACGGGAAAACTAGCGGTCGTGGACAAAAAGGTCAAAAATCAAGATCAGGTGGAGGAGTTCGCTTAGGTTTTGAAGGTGGTCAAACACCATTAGCAAGACGTTTACCAAAACGTGGATTCACTAACTTCAACCGTAAAGAATATGCTATCGTTAACGTTGAAACATTAAATCGTTTCGAAGATGGAGCAACTGTTAATGCAGCAGCTTTAATTGAAGCTGGTATTATTAATAAAGAACTTTCTGGACTTAAAGTTTTAGGTAACGGTGAGTTAACTAAAAAATTAACTGTTGAAGCAGTTAAGTTCTCTAAGTCAGCTAAAGAAGCAATTGAAAAAGCAGGCGGAAAAGTAGAGGTTCTATAATATGGCAGGCAAGATAAAGGCAATGTGGACGAATAAGGATATCCGCAATAGGATTCTATTCACCCTATTTGCCTTTCTTGTCTATCGTTTGGGATCAGCCATTACTGTACCTGATGTAAATACAACAGATTTAGTAAATGGTCTTGGGGAAAACTCATTGTTCGCAATGTTAAATCTATTAGGAGGTGGAGGACTTGAACAGTTCTCTGTCTTCGCTTTAGGAGTTACTCCCTATATCACAGCTTCTATCATTATTCAGTTATTAAGTATGGACGTTATTCCTCACTTAACAGAGTTGAGTAAAGCAGGGGCTAATGGTCGTAAAACATTAGACAAGTACACAAGATATCTTGCGGTCGTGTTTGCCTTTGTGCAATCATTCTCATTAGTATATGGTTTTTCAAAAGCATATACAGGTTTGATTGTCGGCGGTGTTACAATCAGTAAGATTTTATATATTGCAACAATATTTGCAGCAGGAAGCATGTTTTTAGTGTGGATTGGAGACCAAATTTCCATGAAAGGTATTGGAAATGGTATTTCCATGGTAATTATGGCTGGTATTGTTGGGCGTATGCCGCAACAATTCTCTAGTGCATGGTCAAGCTTAATTTCAGGTGAGTCTGCGCCTTCCTATGGAGCTTGGTTATTTGCTGCGTATATATTAATATACTTATTAATTATTATCTTTGTTACGTTGATTAATACAGCGGAAAGAAGAATTCCAATTCAATATACATCAAGTTCAATTTCATTGAGTAAACCAAGTGAAGCAAACTACTTGCCATTGAAAGTCAATTCAGCAAGTGTTATTCCGGTCATCTTTGCTAGTTCATTGATGATGGCACCAATTCAAATTGCATCATTCTTTCCATCAAATGATTTCATTAAAGAAATGCAAAAATGGTTAGGATTGCAAACATGGTATTCACTTGTAATTTATGTATTATTGATTTTATTCTTTACATTCTTCTATACGAAGATGCAAATTAATCCAGAAAAAGTTGCTGAAAACTTGGGTAAATCCGGATCATATATTCCTAGTGTTCGACCAGGTTCGGAAACAAAAGACTATATTAACCGAGTTTTATCAAGAATTACAGTATTAGGATCTGTTGCTTTAGCATTTATTGCTGTTATGCCACATGTCATGCCATTAATTTGGCCTGATCTTCCAAGCTCAATGGCTTTGGGTGGAACAGGAATGATTATCGTTGTTGGTGTTGCTATTGAAACAGTACGTCAAGTACAAGGATTGATTACTCAAAAATCTTACAAGAAATATTACGAAGACTAAGATCTTCAGGAGAATAGATATGAATATATTTATTATGGGAGCTCCTGGTTCTGGTAAGGGAACATTCTCTACTAAGATCAAAGAAGAATTCAATTTGAATCATATTTCTACAGGAGATATTTTCCGTGCAAATATTGCTGGTGGAACTGAATTGGGTCTACAAGCAAAAGCATATTCTGAAAAAGGTTTATTAGTACCTGATGAAATTACAAACAAAATGGTTAAGGATTACTTAAACACTTTGGAAGATAAAAAGAACGGATATTTATTAGATGGATATCCAAGAACTTTGGCTCAGGCAAAAGCTTTTGAAGAAATGACTAATGGAACAGATTTAGCAGTTGAAAAAATTGTTTATATGGATGTTCCATTTGACGAATTAACTCGTCGTATTACAGGTCGTCGTACTTGTAAAAATTGTGGAGAAATCTACAACATCTATTCAAAACCAGCAAAACTTGATGGTGTATGTGATGTTTGCGGTGGTGAATTAACACAACGTAAAGATGACAACGAAGAAAGCTTAAAGGTTCGTTTAGATGAATATGCAAAGAATACTGAACCAGTAATCGCATATTATGAAGAAAAAAATATGGTTTCAAAAATTGATGCGTCAAAATCTATGGAAGAAATTTGGCCAGAATTAAAAGAAGCCTTGAAAAACAAGTAAGTTGCGCTTATAATATATAAGCGCAACTTTGCTTGCGATTTATACATTCACGTTTCTGTTAAAATCCGCATGTACACATACGCATTTTAGCAGGGCCATTAAAATACGTGAATCATTACGTAGGAGGAAGAAAGATGAAAGTAAGACCATCTGTTAAACCAATCTGCGACAAGTGTCGAGTAATTCGACGCAAAGGACGTGTGATGGTAATTTGTGAAAACCCAAAACACAAACAGAGACAAGGAAACT
>NZ_JACRWH010000013.1:0-44362 GCF_014306155.1 Holdemanella hominis
ATGCACTGCCCTGAATGTGATCATAAGATGATTGTAAAAAAATAATTCAGCAACTAAAAGGCAAATGCAAAATGTTGGCTATTACGATAGTCCTTTTTGTCGTTCCTCATAATCAACAATTTGTGACAATTCGACAGTTTTTCACATACCGCATTTCCCTGTTCCGAAACCAAAATCTTAATATATAAAAAAAGATCTATTGTCCTTATGACAATAGATCCATTTCACTATTTTCCTGAACTTCCTAGTTTTCCAGCCATTCTCTCAGATTCCATAGACTGAAGTTCCTCAAAAGAAATTTCTTCACTTTCTAATTGAGGCATACGCAATAATACACCCTGACAAATCGCTTTTTCATAAGGATAAATAATTGCATCTTCCTTATACTCTACATCTTGCTTTTTAATAACCACACGCTTTGTATTCAAATTTGTAACTGGAGCCATATATTCTCCACGATAACCCGAATCAATCACGCCACTTCTTTGTGCAATCCCCTTTGTTCCAGTTGAACCACGTTCTTTTAAAATCATCACAAACTCTGGATCAAATGCACTTGCTACACCCAATGGAACTAACTTCGTTTCATGAGGCTCAATCACCATATAATCTTCTTCAAAACAAGGATATAAATCATACCCTGCATCTTCATAACGCTTTTGCGGAACCTTCGCATCCGCCTTTACTTTTGCCCAATATAGTTTATTCATAAAACTCCTTCTTATATATTTCAATCAATTGTTCTAACGAAAACTGTGCATTGGCACTTGAAGTCGAAGGACAATATACCGTTTCAATATTCGGAAAATACTTCTGCATTGTATTATGACTTGTCCTTCCATTACAAATTACCTTCTCAATATTCTTATATCTATCCAACAATCCCTGTATATCATTTGGCTCAATATCTTTGATTTCACTATCCGCACTCGTCTTTCTTATACACGAATGACAAATATCCCAAAGTGCAATATGCGATGCTTTTAATAATTCAATCTTGTCTTCTGTTTGAAAGATTTCTTTTAATATCTTCCAAAACCGATTATTTTTATTCGCATAATACATCTGTTCCTTCAAACTAATTGCACTTGGCATAGAACCCACAATCAATATTCTCGAATCCTCAAATACAATGGGATCCAATCCAACTATTCGCTTACACATGTACCGTAAACATCATAAGATTTGGCACCTGTAATCTTCACCTTCACGAAAGAACCCAACTCCAATGGTTCATCACTTGTAAAGATGACCTGACCATCCACTTCATCCGGTGCATCCGCAGCACTTCTTCCACGATAACGATCCACCAAACCTTCTTTTTCCTCAACAAGAACTTCAATGACCCTACCAATCTTTTCCTGATTCTTTTCTTTTGAAATCTCTTCCTGCACCGCCATCAATCTAGCCAAACGCTCATTTTGAATCTCTTCATCAATCTGACCATCCATATCATAAGCAGGTGTATCTTCTTCCTTCGAATATGCGAAAGCACCCATACGATCCCACTTAATTTCCTTAACGAAATCCACAAGTTCTTCAAACTCTTCTTCCGTTTCTGTAGGGAAACCAACAATCATAGTTGTACGCAAAGTCGCATTTGGAAACATTGTATGAATCTTATCCACAACCTTTAATACATCCTCTTTTGGTCCTCTACGATTCATTAATTTCAACAAACGATTGTTCGCATGCTGCATAGGAATATCAAAATAAGGAACAATTTTTTCACTCTCACTCATAGCCAGCAATACATCATCCACAATTTCATCTGGATACATATACAGAACACGAATCCAATGAAGCCCCTCTACTTTAGATACTTGACGTAGTAATTCAGGAAGCATCAATTCGCCATAATTATCCAAACCATACTTCGTTGTATCTTGGGCAATCAAAGTTAATTCTTTCACACCCACACTTGCCAAATAGTTGACCTCTTCCATAATATCCTCAATTGTACGAGACTTTTGATCTCCACGAATCAAAGGAATTGCACAATACGCACAACGATTTGAACAACCATCACTAATCTTTACATACGCCTGCCAAGGATTTCCCGTAATCACACGTTCTGCCTTATCCAATAATGTATCTGAACCTAATAACTTCTGTAGCTGACTAGCCAAAGTATCATACTCACGAATTGGGATAACCGCATCAATTTCAGGAATCTCTTCCCTTAAAGTCTCTGTATATCTTTGAGCCAAACAACCACACACAATCAACTTCTCTAAGTTTCTCTCTTTATATTGAGCCATCTTGAAAATCGCATTGATACTCTCCTCTTTGGCACTCTCAATAAAGCCACAAGTATTCACAATAATAGCCTGTGCATCCTTAGGATTGGCCACAATTTCATGACCACCCCTCTTGATCATACCCATGATCTGTTCAGAATCCACTAAGTTTTTACAACATCCCAATGATACAAAACCTATCTTCATTCTTGATTCTCTCCTTTTCGATGATAAATCATACGACCTTCTAACGCAAAGACACGAGGACCAAAGTGACCTGGCTGCGTTGTATCTAAACTCTGTTTCATCATATACATACGCGCATCTAGATTATCTAATAAAGTTAACACTTCCGCTTCTGGAATCATAGGAAGGACAGGAGATCCAAACTCCATCTTTCCATGATGCGCCAAAACCATATGCTTCAACAATAAAACACACTCTTTATCGTTTACACCCAGCTTTTCAGCCACACGATCCAAACGATTATTCATAATACTAATGTGCCCCAACAAATTCCCCTCATTTGTATATTCAGGAAGAACTGGACCACTCAGCTCATCAATCTTTCCAACATCATGCATCAAAATACCCGCAACCAATAACCCCTTATCCAAGAATGGATATTGGCGACAAATATCTAGTCCTACACGCGCCATACTAATTGAATGATAGGCAAGTCCTCCCACAAAATTATGATGATTTCTTGTGGCCGCCGGATATGTATAGAATAAATCCTTCGTTTCTTCTAATACTTCTTCAACCACACAATATAGATTTGAGTCCGTGATCTCATTCATCAAAGTCTTTACTTCTTCTTCCATTTCAGTACGAGACATAGGCGCTAATCTTACATAATCCGAAATATCTTCGCCTTCTAAGACCACCATTTTTCTCACTCTTAACTGAACGGCATTTCTATGAATGATCGAATCCCCAAATATCTCAACAATCTGACCCGCCTTATACTGCTCAATCTGCGCATTCGTTAAATTCCAAAATTTCGCATCCAATACACCCGTTGCATCCTCTAAAATCAAAGACAAATAAGGAGTATCTTTCACGGTTTTTCCTTTGTCACACTTTGAAATCAAACACTTAATATTTACTTTTTGTTCCTGAGTAATCTCATTAATTCTCATTCACTTTCCCCTTCCAAAACCTCTTTTATAGCTGATATATTAAATCCTTTACGAACACAATACGTCTGAATCTTCTGATTACGCTTAGGCTGATCAAACGTCGCATATAAACGTTTCGCTTTCGCAATCGTTCTTTGTAATGCCTCATCATCATTTTCATCCAGTTCAATCGACTCCGACACTTGTTTCGCCAATTCAAACGAATATCCCTTCGTCACTAACTTATTCACTAGCGTCTGCCTTTGCATGCGACTCGACTGCTCTTTTAGCGAATGCGCTAAACGACGAGCCAATTTGATCGCATTACTACGCTCTGTTTCCACATCCAAACTTGCCAAAGCATCCTCGATGACATCATCCACGATGCCCGCTCTTTTTAGCTTTTGACAAATCTGCATTTTAGGCTGACCATACGAATGCCAAGCCTGCGCCTTATCAAAGGCATACTCCTTATCGTCAATCCAATGACGTTCCATAAATTCATGAATAATATCCAAAGCCTGATCTTCATCTAGACCCAAATATTTCTTTCCATATTGCACCATTTGATACGACGTATAATCATTTGAGAAAACACGCTTCTTCATTAACTCAAACGCCTTATAGAATAACTGCATATCCAAATAATTGTCAATCAAATATGCATCTAACATTGTATCCTTTGTGATCTTTAAATCAAAGAAATCATCCGTTGGAATCATTACTTTGACTGGTTCATTATCGCAATCACGCATCACAGTTAAACGAACAAAATCATCCACCATACGAATTCGTTCCACATGATAGGCACGCTTATAATCATCAATCGCCTGATTATAAACACTCAAAGCCTTATGCGCAAACATACTCTCTGTATATGGCGCTGTTTTAGAAATACAATACGCTCTTAATGCATCTCTTTCCACTTTGGATTTACTAAAGAAAACATCCCACTTTTGACTTAGCTCATTGGCATCATCAAAATAATATCCAGACCTGCCTTCATCCACCAAATCCTTCAACACCTCATCACGACGACCAAACACTAATAGGCCACTCGCTAAAGCCTCAATATATGTCATCCCTTGTGTTTCCGATAAACTAGCGGATACAAAACAATCAAAAGCCGCATAATAATAGGCAATATTTTCCTTAGGAATCTTACCCGTAAAATGCACACGATCCGAAACATTATACTTCTTAGCCAAATCCTGATAATACTCCATATCCGTACCACCACCCACAATGACTAAATGTAGATGTGGATCTGCATTCTTACTAATCGCCTCAATCGGAATTTCGATTGCCTTCTCTTTGGCAATACGCCCTACAAAGACCACAATATGATCTTCACTTGTAAAACCTAACTCTTCACGAATACTTTGAACTCTATTTTCATCTAAATTTTTGCGATCATACTCCGACAAATCCAAACCTGTCGGAACGATATAAATAGGTGCCATTACACCATACTGCAATAAAGCCTGCTTCGTCTTTTCACTCGGTGCAATCACTGCTTGCGAACCATTGGACATGACACGAGAAAACGTACGAATCACACTCTTCCCTAATTTTTCAACCGAATCAAAATCAAGCGGATTAAAATAATGCGTATAATCCTCATACATTGTATGATACGTGTATACAATAGGAATGTGCAAAGCCTTCGCCATCTGACGACCAAACATACCTACACCCGCTTCCGTCTGAATATGAATGACATCCAAGTCCATTCTTTCAATGTAGGCATCCGCACTAAACTGTAGTGGACTCGACATCTTATAGCCATAAAACTTCTTGATTTCAAGACCCGGCAAACGAAGAATATGACCATTCTCATCTTCTACAATCTTTGTCCCCTTATGATTCGTAATAATAAATACCGTATGCCCCAGCTCTTCTAAAGCGTGTTTAAGGGTTGCCACACTTGAAACAACCCCATTAATATCCGGTAAATATGCATCTGTAAATAGTCCGATTCGCATATACTACATCCCTTCTAAATTGATCTTACTCTCTTTTCTCTCATAATGATTCTTCACAAACACAAATAAAACTCCACCTATAATCAGCACTATGTGATACGTAGAAAAACGCCACAATACTAAAACCGCACCCGTTAAATTTTTCATCATGCCACTAAACAACAATGAAAAGACAACTTCCGTACCACCGCTTGCTCCGGGAATTGGAATAAAATTATTGGCCATCGTCACAAAACTAGATAGGGCCATGACATCAATCAATACATTCATCTTCAACGGAATATGTAGGGCTAGCGCAATCACAAAAGGTAAAGAATAATAAAGTGATAAACGCACCACATTAACACATACACAAAGTAAGATACTCTTCTTATCTTTGGCTAGCACCTTGATTTCACGAGTAAAACTCGTGACTTGTAGAGTCCAAGAATCCAATGTCTTTTCTGGATTCTTTAAAATATGCAGTTTCGTTAATACCTTAACTAAAATACGCGAAAGCTTGATATAAATACTAGGAAATAACGCAATCGTATATAACGCTACAACAACCACTGCATTGATGATATAGCCCAACAATATAATATTGAACCATGCGGATTGAGCACTGTAATACGCAAAACGCAAGAGAAACAGAATCGAAACATAAATCATCATTGTTGTCTGATAAATAATGAAATCAGCCCACAACAAGCTAGCCCCATCGCTCACTTTGATTCCTTGCTTTTTCATAATGTAGGCCTGAACAAACTGTCCACCCGTACTACTCGGAGTAATCCCCGAAAAGAAAGAACCAATAAAGGCCACTAGAATCCCTTCACCCGCCGTATAATGATCCGTATACTTTCTACCTAATACGTAGTATACAAATCCCCAGACCGCCGTAAAAAGAACACCCCACAATAAGACTATGACAAGGCTTAACAGATTCATTTGTGAAATGCACTTTAAAACCTGATGAAAATTATCCTTTAGCGCAAACCACAGGGCAAATCCCGTTAAAGCAAGAATAAGCAACAGATTTAGTACGTACTTCTGTTTTTTCATAAAAACCCCTATTTTTTCTTATTTAATAATTCCTCTTGTTTATCCTTATAAGCACTCAAATAGAATTCTCTCCACATATTCAATACATGTTCTTTCGAATAGAATTCACTCAATAAACGACTCTCATTTTGATACTTCACATATACATCTGAATCATTTTTCAATTTTAACAGACAATTTTTAAAACCCTCATTATTATCGGCATGCATATAACGATCAAATAAGATATCTTTATATAAATCCAAATCACGAAGCATCAATGGAACATGTAAGTTCACCGCTTCTAAAATCGTCATTGGAAATAATTCATTATAGCTTGGCACAAAAAGCACATTCGCTATATTATATAAATCCACCATTTCTTCTCTAGGAACAATCCCTAAGAATTTACAGTTTTCAGGTGGATTTTCCTGCAACTTCTTCAATTCTTCATATCCATCGGTAATACGTCCAAAAGAAAAGCCTCCAGCCCATACGAATTGGACGTCCGGCATTTGTTTGGCAACATTCACAAAATCAAGTACACCCTTACGTGTTTGTACCTGTCCTGCACCCAATACCACAAAAGCATCCTTGTCTATACCATACTTTTTGCGAATGGAAGCACACTCATCATCGGATTTACGATAAAATTTTTCCTTAGATACATAGTTAGGAATATAGTAAATTCTTTCTCGATCAATCCCATATGCGACTAACGCATCAATAAAACTAGGATTTACAACGACCAAGCGATCCGCACTCTTATAGAATTGAATCAAATAAGAACGAAATACATTCAATAAAGGTGCCGGAATTTTTAAGCTACCTTCTAAAGTATCCGGTAAAAAATGACAATAGGCAATGTTAGCAGCTCTATGATTTTGCATCTTCACATAGAAAGTAGGATCTACTGTATGGAAATGTTGAATATCTGGTGTTTTGATCCAGTTGTTGATACCCACTTCAAAGATATCGTTAGCCCCTTCTTTAATTAGATTGACCTGTTCTTCGTAGGCACTGCCCACACCTTGGCCATCCACTTTATCTGCACTTGAATACATTATAATTCGTATTTTATCTTCCATAAAAACTACACTTCTTTCATCCATATTATTATATCGCAACTACTATTTGTATGTCCAACTTTCAAAAAGGCAAATGAAAAGCCCCTTTAGCGGGGCTCCTCAAGAAAGTTTTAAGAAAGGGAATTTGATTATGAAGTGAGCCACTATCTTTGGCTCAACAATATATTACTAAAGAATAAAGTGATAGGTATAGTTATATTGTGTGAAATTATGTGTATAATTGACACATTTATTGTTGTTTTTAGTTAAAATTGAATTGTATTAAACTAAAATATACAAACCTTTACTTTTCTTCGTACAAATCAATCTTCTTTAATACACTTTTCTTTCCATTTCTATGAGATATAAATCCTAAAACAGTAAATAAACTCGATAAAATCAAACCAATCAAAGCAATCCATTTAGCTACATTGCGTACGCTCATAGGAATATTAGGAAACATTGGATCGGTCATTCCTGACCATCCCCAGTATGTTACGGCAGCAAAAGCAAGTGTAAGAATAAAAGCATTTCTGACCATTCTTCCCACTTTTAATACCATTTCATTTTCTCTTTGGATGATTTCTGCAAGCTGATCTCTTTCTTTGCGGCTCAAACTCATAATTAACGCTCCTTTTCAAATATACATATACTTATTATATTATAGGAAAAAAAGACAGGCCTAACAAGTTAAGCCCGCCTTTAATTGTCTTAAGTGATTATCCTAAGAATCCTACAACAGATCCTACGAATCCGATAACTACGAACAATAACAATACTTTAATTGGAGTAATGTTTTTCTTAGCCATCAACCACCAAGCAAACAATACGAATAACATTGTTAAGATCTTAGGGAAAGCTCCATCTAATTTAGATCCTAATGTTACGTCTGTTAATTTACCAGTTTCTGCATCATAAGCTTGTGCAATTACTAAGTTAGTTGAAATTGATACCCAAGAAGCTGCCATCGCACCAACGATAACTTGTCCCATAACCAATACGGATTCACGGAACGCAGTTGCTTTTTGTCCTACTAACAATTCAACAGCACTACCACCTAATTCATAACCTTTGAAGTATACGAATTTTTGGAACCAAATTGAAGTTGCGTTCCATACGATGATATAGAATAAAGGTCCTAAAGGTGATCCACCTTCTGCGAAACCTAATGCAATACCTAATAAGATAGGAATGTAAGTACCAACGATCAATGAGTCACCAATACCAGCCAAAGGTCCCATTAGACCTGCACGGATACCGTTAATCATTTCATCATCGATTCCTTCAGCTCCATTTGCACGAGCTTCTTCCAAACCAGCTGTGATACCAACTACGATTGATCCAATCTGAGGTTCAGTATTGAAGAATGGGTAATAAGTAGTCATTTTTTCTGATTGTTCTTCGCGAGTAGGATATAATTCCTTAATAATTGGAAGCATTGACCACATGTAACCAAATGTCTGCATGTGTTCGTGTGAGAAACATGTTAAGTTTCCATACCACCAACGCCAGAAAGAACTATTTAATGTTTTCTTAGAAATCTTTTTCATAATTAAATGTCCTCCTCGTCATCATAGTCTGTAGATACACCACCAACAGCACCTGTAGCTTTCATCATTGTCATTTGGTAGTTAATCAATGCGAATACACCACCAACAACTGTAGCAGCAATTAATGTTAATCCCATAGAAGCAGCTAAAGCGAATCCGAACATGAAGTAAATCAAGTCAGAAGTCTTAGATACTACTGATTTTAACAAGATACCAATACCTACTGCAGGAAGTACTGATCCTACTGATAAGATGGCTTTTACATACCATACTTCAGTATTTAAGCTCTGGAACAATTCAGCTACGGCTCCAGATCCATAGTAGCAAAGTAAAGTAACTGGCAAGAATGATAATACAAAGTGTGAAATTAGTGGGAGAACAACATCAACTTTTCCTAAACAATCTAAGTTTCCTTTATCCAATTGAGCCCAGCCCCAGTGTTGCCAAATAAGGTTCATCATAGCTGTTCCGTAGAATAAAGTAATACCGATTACACCAGTCATGGCTGAGATACTAGATGCTAAACCACGAGCATCAGTTCCTCCAAAATCCATACCAGCAGCTTTTGCTCCAACATAAGCCAATGGAATACCAATGTAACTTACGGCACGTAAGTCTGATGCGACTGTTCCACCAGGTGTAACCAATGCGATCCACATTACCTGCATTGGAATACCAATTTGAATACATCCAGATACATCACCTAGGATCAAACCTACGAATAATGATGCAACCAAAGGACGGTTCAAAGTGTAGTTACCTACTGTTGTACCTAAGCAAGCGATAGTACTAGCTGCTGTACAACTCATAAGTCCGATTAAAATTGCTTGTAACCAACTCATTATAAATCTCTCCTTTTTCTTTTATTTATCTCAATCTGTTTACTAATCCCACTATTAGTAACCAAATTTAGATCTAAATTTGTCCCAAGTACCAATTGCAGTTTCTTTTAATAACGCAAACAATACTGTGTAACCAGCGTTTGTCAAAGCTTCACATGCTTCAGCTTCTTCTTGAGTAATTGACTGGTTTTGACCTAATTTTGTAGCTCCTGGACGATCATTACATGGTCCGATAACTACGGTTTTAACATCGTTAGGTACGAATCCATCGTCTACCAACAATTCTTTCATATCCACTGGATTTTTAGTAATTAAGAAATATTTTTTATTAGAATTCTTAACTGTTTCTGCTTTTTCTCTCCAGTGTTCCTTTGTCCAAACAAATACTTTCTTGTCTGTACTAGCCTTGAATGACTGTGTCAATACAGGTGTAGTTGCAGCTTTGTCGTTAACTGCGATAATCCCATCACAAGGGTATTCTTTAGACCATCTTGTAACAATCTGACCGTGGATAATACGATCATCAACACGAATAAAACTAATCATTATATGTCCTCCTTTATTCTGTTTATGCCTTCGCTATATGCGTTATAGCCAAATCCTATAGATCTTCGTCATCATCATCAGAAGCAACTGTAAAATCAGTTAATCCTGTACGACCTTCGTTTAATAATGTGTCTTTTAAATCTTGTACATTATCAAAGTTGTCTTTCATTAATACAGCAGTGATTGCAAGAGGCATATTCATACCAGCAATTACTAAAGTATTTTGTAGCAATCCTTTTTGATCCAATACATTCAATGCGTTCGTGAATGGAGATCCACTCAAAATATCAGCTAATAAAATGACTTGGTCATCTGCTTTGAAATCTTTGATCAATTCAGCAAAGTTAGATGCGAATTCGTCTGCGCTCATTCCGTCCTTTAAGCTTGTAGACAATACATCTTCACGATCTCCCGTCATCATTTTAACGGCACTGTGTAATCCTGGTGCAAATTCACCATGACTTACCATAACTACATATTTCATTATTTTTCCTCCGCGTTTCTTACTTACTCATATTTTATAATAAACATGTTAGCGTTTTCAAGTGTTATTACACATAATTTCACATATTTATGCGACTTTTGAACATGAGCATCACATAGAATACACATTCATTATAACCCATATGAAAACCTTTTCAATTTCCATATGTCACCACTTTTAGATGACAAATGTCATTTTTCGAGAATCAAACAAAAAAACAGCAGAAATTTAACTTCCTACTGTTTCTCCAACAATATATTCAATTCATCATTTAAATTTTGCATTGCCGGCTCAATATCCTCATTTGTATCAATGACTCTTCGAATTTCACTATCTGCCATCGAATACAATTGATCATAGCCATCCAGTTTTTTTATCGTGATTGCTTGTTCCATCATATCATCAAAAAATTCCAAATTATAATTTGAATCCAATGGAGCATCTTCTTGAATATACTTAGTCACATTTTTGGATGTCGAGACATTCTTTAAAACCGATACACCCTGCGAATATTTAAATAAACTTTCCTGCGTTGTTTCGTCGTAACAAAGTAACTTTAAAAATTCCCAAGCCATCTTTTTCTTAGAAGACATCTTACTAATACCACATAACAAGCTATCCATTTGTGAAGCATTATAGCCACTAGGACCTGCCGGCATCGGAAGACATTCCCATTCAAAATTTGAATATTTCTTAACACTCCAAGGATATGGCTTATATGTTCTATACTCACTAAACATCATTGGGCAAAAGGCAACCTTACCCTTATCAAACATTTCACTTGTAACATTCTGACCTCGATTTAAAAGATTTAACTTTCGCACAAATTCAATGGCCGAATACACATCCTCATTCTGCAAAGTACTCTTCATGCTTTTCTCATCAAGCAACGCCTGTCCATTCGAACTTAGAGCATTCTCCCAAGTGTATCCATATTCCCCAAACTGATCAATTTCTCCATCGTCATCCGTATCCACAGTCAACTTTTCGCAAATTGCATAGAAATCATCCCACGTCCAATTAACATTGGGTATTTCAATTCCATTCTCTTCTAATAATGTTTTATTCACAAACATCAATGTGGGTGAACTCTCATAAGGGAGTGCATACTGCTGATCATAAATATTACCTGCATTGAGTGTCGTTGAAAAATATCGCGATTGATTAAAATCAGGATCCGTCTGCATGTATGCATCTAGTGATTCTAACATGCCTACTTTGGCATACGTCGAAAGATCATCACTCAACACCATAAAAACATCGGGAAGTTTTCCATCCAGAGCCTCCTTTGAAAGCCAAGCCGAATAGTCATCTTTCAAGATACCACTGACATATTTTACTTGAACATTCGGATGTGTTTTTTCAAACCGTTTGATCGCACTATCAATGATCTTACCACTATCTGGACTTGGCACATTCCAGTTACTACCCGCAAATACGCCAATCGTTAAAACAACGGGTTTTTGCGTATAATAAAATATCCCTACCAAACAACACACTAACATGGCTATCAAAAAAGTTCTTAATCTTTTTTTCACCATTATTTATTTCCCCTAGATAAATACCAAATAGCCAATTGTGTACGATCTCTTAAATCTAATTTATCCAAAATCACACTTAAATAGTTACGAATGGTCCCTTCACTAAAGCCTAATTTTTGCGCAATTTCCTTATTTGAATAACCATGACCAATTTGGGCAATGATCTTACATTCTGTATCACTCAAATCGATATGTTCATCTTCTCCATGTTCAAAATTAAATTCCTCATTCGAATTTGCCATCTGAGAAAAGAATTGTGTCACTTTGCCCGCCACATTCGGGTTGAAACAGGCTCCCCCAGCTAGAACATTATGAATAGCCGAACTCAACTCTTCTAAAGAACATCCCTTCAAAAGATATCCACTCGCTCCATATTTTAATGCATCATAAATATACTCATCATCATCAAAAGTCGTTAATATTATGACCTTTATATTTGGATACTTCTTTTTTACCAAACGAGTACACTCTACGCCACTCATACTTGGCATACGCACATCCATCAAGATAATGTCTATACTTTCTGTTTCCAATACATCCAATACTTCTTGTCCACTACCCACTACTTTTACTACTTCAAAACTCGGATCTGAATTTAAGATGATCTTTAAGCTTTCTCGAATGAGCTGCTGATCATCCGCAATCATGATTTTAACCATTATTCTCTCCTCTTCTCATTGGTATTTCTACAATTAATTCAAAACCTTTTACCCCATAATAACGTATTCTTCCCTGAAGTAAGTCAATACGTTCTGTCAAATGATGAATGCCAAATCCTGGTTTGACATCCTTACAACCCTGACCATTATCTTCTATAATTATAATCAAATTATTATCTGCCTGTGCAATCGAAACATAAATTTTTGTCGCATGCCCATGTCTGACTGAATTGGTCATTCCTTCTTGAACAACACGATACACAACTTCTTCTTCGTCCGCATTCAAATTCACCAAAGGCAAATGGCACAAATAAAGAATGGTCACATCGGTCAATTTCTGATAATCCACGATCATCATATCCAATGCTTCTTTTAAAGAATACCGCTCTAATGCATCTGGCTTCAACTTATCCACCGAACGTCTGACATCGGTTAAACCACGTTTTGCGCTCTCTTCCAAAATACCCAATTGTGCTTTTGTGACATTGACATCCTTATCAATCATCACTCGACACGCTTCAAGACCAACACTTAATCCCGTTAAAGTATGCCCTAATGTATCATGAATTTCACGAGCAAGACGGTTTCTTTCTTTGGTTTCACCCATTTTTTCTCGCAAATTCGCATAGCCTTTTAATTGATTATTTAAACGTTTTAATTCGACATTCAAAGCCGCAAATTTCTGCGTTTCATCCATTTGTTTCTGTAAATACAAGAATATATAAGCTATAAACAGCACAATATTTAAATTGCTTAAAGTCACTTCAATCCCCAGTAACAAGCCTTGTGTCTTTGAATTATACACCGACAAATATTCCTGGAATGAAATCATAGGAATATAGTTGGATAAATATCCATAGTTGGATAGCATATAAGCTAAAAAGACGAGTATGATGCAAATTGAACGATCAACTGGTTTATCCACATAGAGTAAGCTGTCCGCAATAATCAAAAATAAAATACACGTTGCACTAAACGATATATTCTTCATGATCAATAGGTTCAATCCAAGTTCAATTAAAATTGGAATGATTTGATGACGACTAAAGAATCGAATTTTTTTACGTATGCTCACGAAACAAAACAATCCAATAAAACCAAATACCGCTATATAGAAGGATCGAATGGGAACATTAGAAAGTGTGGAAATATTCTTAATAAAATCTGAGGCATAGCCACTTTGTGTCACATGCACCAACGTATAATACATCACAATAGCGATGTACCAAATGGTAAAAAAACTAAAGAGCCACATACAGACGTAGACAATCCATACATTGTATTTTTTTATATCTTGTATCATTGCCAGCCCTCCGTAGAATAATCATGAACATTGTTTTTTGTGATGATTTGCACAGGATTCACTTCATTTTTATTCTTGATTTTTTCTTGCGAAAACATCTTATAAATGACTTCTCCCGTCTTCTTTCCAAACGTCTTTGGCGATTGTGCCACAGTAGCAGCCATTTTACCTTCTGACACCATTTCTTTTGCCTCAGGCGTTCCATCTATGCCATACACATACTTGCCTTCCAACATATTGTTCGATGAAAGTGCGGCCATAGCGCCCATTGCACTTGGATCATTTAAACACATCACTACATCAAATTCGATTCCTTCCTCAATAAAAGACTCCATTTTTGGCATGGCCTCCTCTAATTGTCCCTCACATTCCATTCTCTGAACCACTTTATAATTTGAGTTGGACTGAATCGTATCCTCAAATCCCTTAATTCGTAAATAACCAGATTGAGTTGTCGAATGTTGAAGCAAGACAATATTGGCATGATCCAACTTACTCATCATATCTTTAGCGCATTGTACGCCCGCATCATAATTATCACTGACAATACTATAGGTCACATATTTATTATGCTTAACTTCCGTATCCACCACAATCACAGGAATACGTTTCTTATAGGCTAGCTTTAAAGAATCTTTTAATCCATCATAATCCACTGGCGTAACCACTAAGGCATCCACTTGTTGATCCATTAAGTATTGGATTTGTTCCTTCTGCTTCTTTAAACTCATAGCTGGATCTAAAGTAATCAGCTGATCCCCGTGTTCTTTGACTACTTTTGAAATTTCCTCATTGACCACCGAATAGAACGTATTGTTGTAGGTCATATATGTTGCACCAATTTTACGTGGCTTATTCGAATTGTATATCATATTCGCTTGTGTAATCGTATTGATTAAGTAGTTACTTCCTACCGCAAAAGCTAGACAAATCGTTAAACAGAAAATGATATACACAAACGATTTTGGCTTCTCCATTCAAATCTCCTTTCCTTACAGAAAATGTCGCATTGCTGCGACACTCTTTTATAATACTTTTTGTAGAACATAAACAAGGATTGCAATGACAATAGGCACAATAAAAATCATTGAGTATCCACGTACAAACTTTGTTTCTAAAGCTTTAAATCCTAAATCATCATAATAAAATCTTTCATCATTGGTTTTACCAACAACACCCTCTTCCATTAGATTCGAAATTGTATAACTAATTGTTGAAGTGGCATAAGGCAAATTTTTAAATACACTTACATCTACTGCACTCTTTTCATCCACTGCCCCTCTTTTTTTCAATGTATCCATTACCATTGAGGCAGCCGTTGCCTTCGCCCCTCTTTTTCTTTTTCTAGACATTTTCTTTCCTGCTTTCTATATTCATGGCTTCTGCCACACTCTTTACACACACACCATATGCCTTCAAACTCTCAGGTGCATGTTCCATAACATATGTGTCATTTAGCTTTTCCAATACACACAAATCATTTTCTCCATCTCCAATAAAAATTGCATCTTCGACAGGTAAATGACAAAAGGCTTCCCATTTATTTGTGCCTTTTCTTGTGATCTCAATATAATCTTTTGAAGTAGCCATCACTTCATAATTTTTAAATAATCCTCTAAATTGATTTAATATTAAATCCAAATCTTTTTCAACATACACACTCAATTTGGCTAAGCCAAATTGTCGTGTATTTAAATATTCCATTAAATCCACGTCTGAAAACAAGCCTAAACTCGGTTGTTTCTTTTTAAAAACATGAAGTCTTTCTTTTCCATAACATGAAATTGGATAATAGCGATTGCCCGCTTCGTCTGTATAAAACAAATCCAAATTATATGCCAAAATCGCTTTACACATTTGTATACCTTCACTTAAATCAATCAAAGAAGAATATACATTCTTATCTTTATAATAGGCATTAGCTCCATTATCTGTGATCATATATTCACAGGACAATTGATACTTCGAGACAAGTGCCACACAAAAGGCACGATCTCTTCCTGTCACAAAGCCAAACGCATGTTTTTGTGTCCATTGATGAATGCATTCCACATCTTCATCTGTGACATTTCCGTTTGAATCCATTAAAGTCCCGTCTAAATCCGAAAGAAACAACATTATTTTCGGCGTTCTTTCTTAGCTTTTTTAAATGATTTTTGTTTTTCCTGTAATGCTTCACCAATCTTTTTTGTGACTACGATCTTATCACGGTTGCTCATTAACACATTGCAGTTGCGTGCCACAATACCATTTTTAAATTCAAAATTTGCAAGCATACGATAACGATAATATGTATCTTGAAAGAAGAACCCTTCTTCTGTGAAATAAATACGACGGTGTGTATATGAATCAATGGCTAGCCCTAAAAATACAAGTCCAATACATCCATATGCTAAATAGTAATAATACGTTTGTCCATTGGAAGCTAATTTTGGTGCCATAAACATCAAAACAAATGCCAAAACAGCCATCGCAACCATGACCCATATCCAATAACCGCCATCGACCATTGTTTCGTAGTGTTTATGTGAGTTTTTAAAGTTTTCAAATTCCTTTTTGTAGGCAAGTCCACCTTTTAAGCTTTGATAAAATATGAATGCCATGTATCCAACTAATACAACGCCCACAACGATTTTAAAAAATATATTATTTGAATCCATAATCCGTCTCCTTTTTAAGTACATTAAGCATTATAACATCATTTCATGCTATAATAAAAGCATTGTTGGAGGTTGTTTATGGAAGAAAATATGCAGGCTTTAATGGATCGTCTAAATAGTTCGAGTCAATTTCTGCAAAGCAATGACATGCGTGTAACAGAAGTTCGCCATGGTTTTGCGAAGGTAGAAATGATTATTGATGAACAAATTTTAAATATACATGGCTTTGTCCATGGTGGAGCCCTTTTCTCTTTGGCTGACACAGTCGCTGGAGCAGCAAGCTTTGCGACAGGAAGAGACAGCGTTACACTTACGGGTACAATTAATTATATTAAGCCAGGTCGTGGTGGCAAATTGATTGGGATTGCCCAAGAAATCTCAAGTGGAAGAACAACTGGAGTATATGAGGTATTTATCTTCAATGATGAAAATGTACTTCTTTCTCGTGCCACATTCACAATGTTCTTCTTAGATTCTGACAAGATGAAAAAAAAGAAAGAGCAGAAATAAAACTGCTCTTTTCGTTTATTTAAATGCTCTTTTAAATCTTTCAAAAGGAGATTCAGATTGTCCTGATTTTAATTCTTCATATAGCTCTCTTTCTCTGCGAGATACTTTACGTGGAATTTCAACCTGTACTTCTACAAATTCATCCCCTTGTCCTGAACGAGATTTTACACCTTTTCCTTTTAGACGGAACTTAGTGTTTGGCTGTGTTCCTTCAGGAATTTTCAATTCAACATCGCCATATACTGTTGGTACTTGAATCGTACATCCAATTGTCGCATCAATTGAACTGATTGGAACTTTAATGAAGATATTGTTGTCTTCGCGTTTGAAAGTTGGATGTGGCGTAACCATAATTTCGATGTATAAATCGCCATTAGGCCCTCCATTTGTTCCTCTTTCACCTTTTCCAGGAATACGAATCTGTTGACCCGATTGAATACCTGCTGGAATCTTAATATCTAGTTTTACACGACGGTGCTCATATCCGTTTCCATGACAATGGGAGCATGCACGTGTAACTTTCTTACCTGTACCATGACAATCTGGACATACGCTTTGTTGCTGAATCACACCGAATGGTGTTCTTTGTTGAGACATAACATATCCAGAACCATGGCATGTAGGACATGTCTGCACATCACTTGGGCTTTCAGCTCCAGATCCGTTACAGTGTTTACATGTTTCATCCACATCCAATGAAATCGTTTCTGTTTTACCAAAAATTGAATCCATGAAATCAATGCGCATCTGCATGTAACGGTCTTGTCCTTGTCGAGGCTGATTACTTGAACGGCGAGATCCTCCACCGCCAAATCCTCCACCAAAGAACGAACCGAAGATGTCTCCTAAATCGCCAAAATCTGTGAATCCTCCAGAGAATCCACCACCTTGTCCAAAGGCTCCATCCATACCTGCATGACCAAATTGATCATATGTTGCACGTTTTTTCTCATCGCTTAATACTTCATAAGCTTCATTGATTTCCTTGAACT
Source organism: Holdemanella hominis (assembly GCF_014306155.1). Classification (NCBI taxonomy): domain Bacteria; kingdom Bacillati; phylum Bacillota; class Erysipelotrichia; order Erysipelotrichales; family Erysipelotrichaceae; genus Holdemanella; species Holdemanella hominis. The sequence continues at coordinate 18,524 of NZ_JACRWH010000013.1, forward strand.
TATCTTCAGCTCCAGGTTCATGATTTCGATCGGGGTGATATTTCATGGCCAATTTTCGATAGGCCTTTTTAATTTCATCTGGTGTAGCACTTTTGCTGACGCCAAGCACTTCATAATAGTCACGTTTTTCTGCCATGTGAATCCCTCCATACGATACGAAGAAGTTCTAGCGTGGCTAGAACTTCAAATGTTGCTTATTTATTTTACTTCTCAGTGAATTCACCGTCAACTACATCATCACCTGAGTGAGTTTGTGTTGATTGTGAAGCTGCATCACCATTTGGCTGGTTATACATTGCTTGTCCTGCCTGCATTGCTGCTTTTTCAAGCATGTCTAATTTAGCCTTAACTTCTTCCATGTTATTTTCATCTAAAGATTTTTGTAGATCATCACGCAATTTCTTAGTTTCTTCAGCTTGTTTTGGATCAATCTTATCTTTATTGTCTTCTAACATTCCATCGATTTGTGCAATGAAGCCTTCAGCTTTGTTACGTAAATCAATTTCTTCCTTACGTTTTTCATCTTCAGCCTTGTTATCTTCAGCTTCACGAACCATACGATCGATTTCTTCATCACTCAATCCACTAGAGTTTTGAATTGTGATGTGTTGTTCTTTACCAGTACCCTTATCTGTAGCACTTACGTGTACGATACCGTTGGCATCAATATCAAATTTAACTTCAATTTGAGGAACTCCACGACGAGCTGGTGCAATTCCGTTTAATTGGAAGTTTCCTAATTCTTTATTGTCGTTAGCCATTGGACGTTCACCTTGTAATACACGGATATCTACAGCTGGTTGGTTATCAGCGGCTGTTGAGAAAATCTGTGATTTACTTGTTGGGATTGTAGTGTTACGAGGGATCAACACTGTCATAACTCCACCCATAGTTTCGATACCTAATGATAATGGTGTAACATCTAGTAATAACACATCATTTACATCACCTGAGATAACTCCACCTTGGATTGCAGCACCCATAGCTACAGCTTCATCTGGGTTTACTGAGTGGTTAGGATCTTTTCCTAATGCTTTACGTACTGCTTCTTGAACCGCTGGAATACGAGTAGATCCACCAACTAATAATACTTCGTCGATATCAGATTTAGACAATTTTGCATCTCTTAATGCATTTTCAATTGGAATCAATGTACGTTCTACTAAATGTTTAGTCATATCATCAAATTTAGCACGAGTTAATGTTGTATCAAAGTGCAATGGACCCGCAGGACCTGCTGAGATAAATGGTAAGCTGATTTGTGTCTGCATTACACCACTTAAATCTTTTTTCGCTTTTTCAGCAGCTTCTTTTAAACGTTGCATAGCCATTGGATCTTGCGACAAGTCAATTGCGTTATCTTTCTTGAATGTATCAACCATCCAGTTTACTAATACGTTATCGAAGTCATCTCCACCTAAGTGAGTATCTCCGTTTGTTGATAATACTTCGAATGTTCCATCAGCTAAATCAAGGATACTAACATCGAAAGTACCTCCACCTAAGTCATAGATCAATACTTTTTCTTCTTTATCTGTTTTATCAATACCATAAGCCAATGCTGCAGCTGTTGGTTCGTTGATAATACGTTCTACTTCTAATCCAGCAATTTTACCAGCATCTTTAGTTGCTTGACGCTGAGCATCGTTGAAGTATGCAGGAACTGTGATAACAGCCTTTGTTACTTTTTCTCCTAAGTAATCTTCTGCATATGATTTCAAGTATTGAAGGATCATTGCACTAATTTCTTGTGGTGTATATGATTTTCCCTCAGCCTCTACTTTTTCATTCGTTCCCATCAAACGCTTAATTGAACTAATTGTGTTTTTATTTGTGACTGCCTGACGTTTTGCAGCATCACCAATAATACGTTCTCCATCTTTGAACGCAACAACACTTGGTGTTGTACGATTTCCTTCTGGGTTAGGAATTACTTTACAATCTTTACCTTCCATAACCGCAACACAGCTATTTGTTGTACCTAAGTCAATACCAATAATTTTACTCATGATAATTACCTCCCTATTCGCTCACTTTTACTAATGCTGGTCGTAAAATACGATCCTTCAACATATATCCTTTTTGTAATACTTCAATAACCATTCCACTTTCAACGCCTTCTTTTTTCTCTTGCATTAAAGCCTGCATTGTATTGTGGTCGAATGGTTTATCGGCTGCATCTATTTCCTGTACGCCTTCTTTTTCCAGCACACCTTTCAATTGTTTATGAATCATCTCAAAACCTTTGACATAATTCTTAATTGTCTCATCCTCGGTTTGTACTTTCAAAGCCATTTCCATTGAATCAAGAATTGGCAAGATTTCCGTTGCTGGCTGTTGGAAGCGATATTTTCGAGTTGCATCTGCATCTTTCTGTAGACGTTTTTTCATGTTTTCTGTATCTGCATAAGCACGTGCTACATCATTTTTTGCCTTGTCCAGTTCTGCCTTCAAACCTTCAATAATTTCGTCTGAACTTGGTTCTTTTTTTTCTTCAGCTGCCCCTTCAACAACTTCTTCTTTTGTTTCTTCTTTTACTTCTTTAGTTTCTTCTTTGCTCATCGTTGGCACCTCCCTTATCTTTGTCTGTCCCAAAGACGTCTTCGATGACATTTGACATATAATTCATCAAGGCCACGACCTTGGAATATTGCATTCGATTTGGACCAACAACCATTAATTGTCCTTCCTCATCGCTGTTATAATGGAATTTTGTCGTTAATACTGAACAATCTCCGATTTGTAACAACTCGTTTCTTTCCCCAATCTGGATTGCTACATTTCCCTCTTGATCCGTCCATTGATGGAATAAACTTCCATTTTCCAAAATACGCATCATTTGTTTCAACTTGTTGATGTCACTGAACTCTGGCTGATACAACATATTACTTCGTCCAGAAACCGCAACTTTCTCTGTCGCAAATCGCATAAAGGCTGAAACGAACGCTTCAAACAAAACTTCATGTCGAACAAGTTTTGCTGCCATCATCGGTTCAATTTCTTTCATTTTTCCAACAACATCTTCAATAGGCGTTCCCACTAATTGGTCATTTAATAAATCTGTACAATTTTGAATATCCTGCATGGACACATCTGTACCAAATTGGAACACTTTATTTTCTGTATGTCCTTGATCTGTGACAATGATCGCAACAGCACTTTGATTGTTGATTGGAATCAACTGTACATGCTGTAAAGTCTGATGCCTGCTATCAGGTCCTAGAACAACACTGGTCAAATTTGTCATGTGTGACAAAATATCACAGCTCTTTTGAACAACTTCTTCTAACGAATAATGTCTTTCACTAAAGACTTGCTGTAAAGCATTCTTTGTAGAAGCATCCAAATCCGCTTCCATAAGATGTTCAACATAGTACCTGTAGCCTTTTTGACTCGGAATTCGACCACTCGAAGTATGTGTCTTCTCTAACAGCCCTAACTTCTCAAGTGTCGCCATCTCATTACGGATGGTTGCAGATGAAACCGGGAAATCTAGAAGTTCCATTAAAGTCTTTGAACCAACTGGTTCTGCACAACGAGTAAACTCTTCAACTATTGTTTTAAAGATTATCTTTTGACGTTGTGTGATTTCCATTGTGAAGACCTCCTTCTAGCACTCATTTTCCTTGTCTGCTATTAGTATATCACAATTTTTAGCACCGTCAACAATTGAGTGCTAAATTTCAACTAAAAAAATAAGGATACAAATATTCGTACCCTTAACTAAACATAAATCAAAAATTCTTTAATCGATTCTTCACTCACTGAGAAGATGGATGCGATAGCTTTAACAGTGAAGCCTTTGTCCAGTATAGCTTGATACACTTCAAATTGATTTATTGCAATACCTTTGTTGATTCTTCAAACATTTCATCTAATGCTCTACACACTTTTACATCTCCTCACTTTGTAAAGAATGGATGTGATCACACATCCATTCAATCAAATACTTCTTTTTAGTTCTCTTAACGCATCTAAGTCTAATCCAACAATCTCAGAGATTTCTTCAAGTGTTTGATTATTTCTTACAAGCATTTTAATCGCTATTTTGATTTGGGTATTTTTTTCACCACGCTCAATGCCTTGTTCAATGCCTCGTTCAATGCCTTGCTTGATACCCATCTGGATTCCTCTGTTTGTTGATTCTTCAAACATTTCATCTAATGCTCTACACACTTTTACATCTCCCTTCTCGCTTTTGTTGTAGATACTCAATAACTCTTTGTTCTTTGTCACTACATACGCAAAATACAATGCATCACGATTAAACTCTCGATCTAGATCTTCTTTTAAAACCTGTTTTCTATAGATCATACGCAATAGATCAAAAAAGTCCTGTGTTGCCTTTTCACCTGTATTATACTTGTGATTTGTGTTTAGCTCAATCAGATTCAGTTTAAACTCATTGAACATGTCTTCAAATCCAGGATGAATAATTTCTAGTTCACTCAATCTTTTAGCAGCATTCCACTTGGATTCACCCACATATAAGACGACTGTTAAAATCATGGGAAGTCTTGTATGCATAGGTACATGTTGCTTAAAGTTTTGGCGAATATAACGCATACGAGCAACGCTTTCATATTCCATGACTCTTGCGACCATGGATTGATCGATATAGCTTTGGCTTTCAATCACGAACAAATCCAAATAAGTACCACCCTCATACCGCTTGATGATATCCACATGCTTACTAGAAACATTCATGACAAGTTCACTGTTTTCATCCTTAAGATATTCAGGCTTCAACACTGGTTGTCCATAAAATAAAAGTGCATTGAAGATCGAGACAAAGTTTTTGGGTTGTCCTAAAAACTTCTTAGACTCAATATCCATCGAATTCAAGATGACTCCTCCTTTCTTCTCTCTCTAATACGAAAAAAAGAAGGAAATTTTAGAAAAGATGTATATTTTGATAATTTCACATAATTCATTTTGATTTCACAATATTTACCAAAGTTATACTAAAATTATGACAACATGGGATGATATTCTATAAGTGCCTTAAAGATAAGGCAATGAATATAGAAATAAACCAATATTCATATCTCTCTCCTAAAAAAATAATAATAAACAAAAAGAAACCATTCTAGACGCCAACACTAGAATGGTTTTCTTATTTTAGGCATACGTATTACAAAATTCATCAACCAGACAATCATCTATCTTTTTCACCTCATTCATTTCCTTATGTGATAAAATTAAAACATAAGGAAGAAGGCGCTTCTATGTGGAATCGACAACAAGTTAAAGAACAAGCCAAACTCATTATAAAACGCAACTATTGGAAAATGTTTGTGGTTACGCTGATTGCATCAACATTGACAGGTGAAAAAAACAACGATTATTGAAAGAATACAAGACTTTGCATCAAGCAATCTTTCTTATGAAACCCAACCTATATTCTATTCCTCTAATTTCCAATATATATTTTATTCATTCATTTCTGTCGCCAGTATTTTTGGAATACTCTATACAATCTTTATTGGCAATGTTATTGTAGTTGGAAACAATAGATATTTTATTAAGAACCATGATGAAAAGTCTGAACTCAGTGAAATATTCAAAGGATTTAAGGGCAATTATTTAAATGTGATAAAAATCATGTTTTTGATGGATTTAAAAACACTACTACGGCTATTCTTATTCATAGTACCTGTAGTTAATAAAGCTTACGAATATCCTATGATTCCATATCTATTGGCAAAATCCAAATCTTTCGGCTGATGAAACCTTCTCTTTGTCCAAACAAATGACAACAGGACAAAAGGCAGACTTCTTCGTTCTAGATTTATCTTTTTTAGGGTGGATCATTTTAGGCGCAATTTGTTCGGAATTGGACTTCTATTTGTACAACCATATCCAGAAGCAACAAAAGCTGAAGTTTATTTGATTTTAAAGCAGAAAATATAGGAGGGATTATATATGTTTGAAAAAGTTGATATTCATAGTCTATACTTCAATCCTTTTGATAAGGTTGGAAAAGACTGGCTACTTATCAGTGCTACAAAAAACGGTAAAACCAACACTATGACCGCTTCCTGGGGAACTCTTGGTCATTTATGGAATAAGAATGTTGCGATTATCTTTATTCGTCCGCAAAGATACACAAAAGAATTCGTTGATGAAAGTGAGACGTTCACCCTATCCTTCTTTGATGATAAGCATAAAGAGCTATCTTACTTAGGCACAAAATCAGGTAAGGATGAAGATAAGATTACAAACGTGAACTTCCACATTGAAATGGTTGATGGAAATCCTACATTTAAAGAAGCTAAAGAAGTTTTTATTTGTAAGAAGCTCTATGTTGGAAAACTCGAAAAAGAACATTTCTTATTGCCTGAAATTTACGAAAGAAATTATCCACTTGATGATTTGCACTATGTATATATTGGAGAAATTACAGATGTCTATACAAATAAATAAAATTATTCATATCAATAACGAACACATATTTGGTGCTACTACACTAAAAGATATTGCACTTCCTGAAAAGAACAATACCGCACTTCATGTATGTATCGATCCAAAAGCGGTTATGATCAACCGCAAAAGATTGGCTGAAGAATTAAATATGCCTCTAGATCATTGGGCACTTCCTTGGCAAAAGCACACAAACAATATGGCCCACATTACTTCGAGCGATGAAGGCAAGGGGGCCTATGATAAAGATACAAGCATTATGAATGTAGATGCCGTATATACGACAGAGCCAAACATTCTAATTGGCGTATTTACCGCGGATTGTTTAGGCATTCTCGTGGTCGATGAAACAACACCATGCATATGCGCCATTCATTCCGGATGGAAAGGAACCACTTTAGAAATCACTAAAAAATGCTTGAGCGAATTAATCGAAAAAGATTTGATTCATCCTGAATCCTGTCACATATATTTTTCTCCAAGCATACAATTTGATTCTTTAGAAGTAGGTATGGAAGTTGTTGAACAAATGAAACAAATCAGTATTGATACAACACCTTTCATTCGATATATGCCAAATGAAAAAGCCTATATTGATAATCAAGGTATTAACATTGAAATGTGTAAAGAATTAGGTATTCCAGAGAAAAACATTCATTCAAGCAAATATGATACAAAAAAAGAATTCGATACATGTTTTAGCTATCGTAATGATAAACAAACAGGCGAACACTTTACCTTCGGATACATTAAATAAACCCAAGTCAGCAGCTTGGGTTTTTTTGTCTTTCACGAAGACGATTATCTAAATTGACCTTACGATAGATTTCGGCATGCAGTTCATAAAAACTCATTGATTTCAGCATGTCCTTTTTTTCTTTCGAACAATCCGGTCTGTCTAAGTAGTATAGGAAATGCGAATCTTGACACATATAAATGACTACGGCAAGCCCACAATCGAGGACATACGTTCTGGCATAAACATTTTTTGGATTATGAACTAATTCTCTTGCGAAATCTTCTGGTTCAAGATGGACGACAGTACACATTTCTTATCTCCCTTTGACACTTGCATTATGTATGAATTATGAATTCTCCTCAATAGTCTAGCTTAATTTTTTAGTTTTCCAAATTTTTAATTATGATTCAAAAGTTTTTATTTAAATTTGAGTTGGCTACAAAAATTTTAATCTTTAACGCTATTTCTTGTCTCAATTCCATTACATTCATTTTTCTTAATGCTTCTTTTTTAGAAACATCGACATCAAGTCGATCCAAATAATAAAGATCCTCACCTTCATAATATCCATACACAATACCGGCAATTCCATTATCTAAAACAATTGGTGTGGGAATCAATTGTTTCTTCTTTTTCATCATTGCCTTCGCAAATTCAACAGGATTTAATCGAACTACCATATCTATCACATACTTTCTTTAGACAATCTCATTATGCACAGAAACAATATTGAATTCATTACCCACTTTCAAATTATTTGTATTCCCACTTTTTATTCTGTTTTCAAAATATTTCGTTTATAATTTAATTGGATTCAAAAGGAAAAAGGTGAAAACATGTCAAAGAAAAAAGAAGAAAGACAACTTCAAATTCGTCAAATTCTTGAAGAAAAAGAAAAAATAAAAGTCGCAGAACTCGCTAAATTACTTTCTGTTACTCCAGAAACACTACGTAAAGATTTAGATGAACTACAAGAAAGAAAAATATTAGTTCGAGAACATGGCTACGCCAAAATTCAAAGTTCTTCTGTCGAAACATTTGTCGAATTAAAAGCACAAAAAAATAAGGAAATGAAAAAAATTGTAGCCCTAGAAGCATTTAGCCGAATCGAAAATGGCATGACCGTATATTTGGATTCTGGAAGCACAATTTTAACGGCCATAAGCGCCTTACGAAACAAAAGCGACATCACCATTGTCACCAATTCTATTCTTGTAGCTTATGAATGTGCCAACATGAATTTAAATATCATTATGGCTGGTGGTTTATTATTCAATATAGGAAAAAGAACCTATGGACATTTCGCAACCGAAATCATCGACCATTTAAACATTGATTTAGCCATCATGGGAACAGATGCTTTCACTGAAAAGAGTCATGGATTTACCACCATTTCTGCCGATGAACTTGGTTTTAAACGTCACGTTATGAATCAATCCGCAAAAAAAATCATGATCAGTGATGCAAGTAAAGTCAATAATAAGGCAGACATTGCGCCTTATGCCTTTTGTAAATTTAATGAGTTCGATGAATTCATCACAAACCATTTGACACCAGAACAATATAATGTTGTAAAAACAGTCAAGAAAGTCACACAGGTGTAGCTTATGTCAAAAAAGAAAGATGAAAGACAATTCAAGATTCGTCAACTTCTACAGGAACATCCAAAAATCAAGATATCCGATTTATCGGATTACTTTCAAACTTCAAGTGAAACCATTCGTAAAGATATTATTGAACTCGAAGATTCTAAAATCATTAAAAAAGAGCATGGCTATGCGCTGCTGTTAGAAGAACCTGATGAAATGCCCATTTCATTAAGAAATCAAGAATATATTGAAGAAAAGAAACAAATCATGAGACAAACTTGCACCTTTATCAAAGAAGGAATGGTTGTCTATTTAGATGCCGGTAGTACATGTCAAGCAGGTATTCCCTTTCTTCAATCCATTCATAATATTACGATTGTGACAAACTCCATTTTTGTAGCCTACAAATGCGCTAAACTAAATATGCACGTTATTTTGATTGGTGGAAACATTTCCAACAATGCCTATCGCTCTTATGGAAACTTTGCCAGTGAAACTATCGATTATATTCATATTGATGTTGCGATTTTAGGAACCAAAGGATTTAAAGACAACAATGGATTTACTACTTATGAAAATGAATATGAATTAAAGCGACACATTCTTCAACAAAGTGAAAAAATCATTGTGGTAACTGATAAAAATAAATTTAATACACAACCTGAATACACGTACTGTAAATTCAAAGAAGTGGATGTATTTATTTCAAACACATTAACTAAAGAAGAAAAAACTCAAATCCAAGTAATCCCAGAAATAATAGAGGCAGAAGTTTAAACACTTCTGCCTTATGCGTATGGATGATCAATTGTGAGTACTAAATAAATCTTTTTATCCGATTCAATATATTTTAGAAGCATTTCTTCTATTTCTTCCTGCGCATACTTTTCTTCAAATGGAATCACCAAATCAAACACCAAATTCACATGTGTTGGTCCTGACACAATTCTAAAATCATGAAATCTCCATTTCGGATCAATTTGATGAATGGCTTCTACCACTTTTGCACGATACAACTCTGTCTCTGGATCATTTACCTTTACTGGATCCATATGTAAAACTAAATCAATATTCATATTCTTTTTGACTTCACGCTCTATATTATCAATATGATCATGCGTTTCAAAGATATCTTTGGACGAATCCACTTCTACGTGAGCACTCGCAAAAATCTTATTTGGGCCATAATTATGCAGCATCATATCATGCACGCCTAAAATTGCAGGATGTGCCATGATCATATCTACAATATTGTGTACAAGTTCAGGATCCGGTGCTTCTCCAATCAAAGAATTAATCATATCTCTTAATAAGCCATAAGCTCCATAAAGGATAATTCCTGAAACTACGATACCCATGTATCCATCTAGATTGAAGTGAAGAACTGGAGACAACAATGTCGATACAAGAACAGCTGTTGTTCCACATACATCACTAATTGAATCCAATGCCGTTGCTTCTAAGAGACTTGAATCATATGTTTTAGAAAGCTTCTTATTGTATGCATACATCCAAAATTTAACTATGATAGAAATTAAAAGAATAATGACGGATGCAATTCTAAAATCAATACTTCCCGGATGAATCACTTTAGAAATACTTTCTTTTGCAGTTTCAAAACCTAAAACTAAAATCAATATTCCCACAAATAATGATGCGATTGTTTCCGTTCTTTCATGACCAAATGGATGATCCTTATCTGCTGGCTTATTTGCGAGATGAAAAGATAAAATCGAAATAATATTCGAACCCGCATCCGTTAAGTTGTTTACACCATCCGCTTGAATAGATACCGAATGTACAATAGTACCAATCACAAACTTAATCACAAATAAAAACAAGTTACTAAATATACCCACAATCCCCGATAATTTACCAACACTCGTTCTCACATTGGCATCTTTTGTATCTTGATAATTCTTTATAAATCTACGCACTAAAAAATTCATTATTTACCACCTTCAGTCTCTAAAGTATAGCTTACCTAAAGACAAAACACAAAACGAAATAGGTAGTACAATATAACTTTCATGTTGCAACTTCATATGAAATCGTATACATTTTAGGTGATGGAGGTACATTTTATGATTCAAAAAATTGAGGTTTTAGCTGCCGACGTTGATATGACCCTCAGTTCTAAGGGCAGTCCCTTACCTAAAATCACAATACAAGCTTTAAAAGAACTTCATGATAAAAACGTAAAAATTGGTTTGGCAACTGGAAGAGAAATCACCGAAATGGAAAAAACGAAAGGAATCTTTTGGAATCTAGGCTTCGAGTTTGATTTCATTATCGGAATGAATGGAGGTATGATCTATGATCGTAACCTGAATAAATCATTTACGATGGACATGTTAAGTGTTAAAGAAATGAAGGAAGTCTTAACTTTCTTGATGCCAATCATCTTAGAAAAGAAAGTGTCCGTAAACGTAGAAGGAAATCAACTTCGCAATGTTATGAATATCAGCGATGACTTATTAGATATGGCCAAACGTAAAAATATTCTACTTATCGATAAGACAGGTGATATTGATGGTTTTTGTGAAAAACCTGTTTATAAGTTCTTATTTAGGACAGACCCAGAAACAACACAACTTATCCGTGATCAAGTAGAAGAACAATATAAAGGGAAATACCAAACTATTGAAACATTCCCAGGAACTATCGAATTAATGTATAGTGGTTTCTCCAAAGGTAGAGGTTTAGAAATGTATTGCGAATGGAATCAGATTCACTTAGAAGATACAATTGCATTTGGTGATAATGAAAACGATAATTCTTTACTACTCACAAGTGGATGGGGAGTCTGCCTAAAAGACGGCAATCCAAACACAAAGGCATTGGCCGACGATATTACTGACTACGATTGTCTTGATGGTGGTGTAGGACACTACATATTTGATCATATATTAAACAACAAGGATGTGAAATTCTAAAGTTCCACATCCTTTTTCATTAAGAAAGACTTTTTCTGTGAAAAAGTCACACGTCATATTATTTTTCTCCTGTATTCTTTACTATTCGTGTACACCAATTTAAAAGAAAGAAAACCCAATCAACATAATGTGGATTGGGTTAACAATACTTAGTTATTAGAATGTAGTAATTTATTTGGAATGTACATTAAACCTCGTTTAAACACATCCCAAAAACTTAATGATCGAAGCATTCGATCTGCAGGTACATATTCTCTTATAGCACGCAGTGTTTTTTTGTTGTCTTTTGTAGAGAAAGTAAAGTATGTTTTCTCATTTATGAAAATCACAAATCGAGAAATACTTTTATTAAATAAGACACTCGCTTCTACTCGATCAATTGTATCCCATGGAATTTGAATACAATCTTCAACATTTCTTTCATTATAGAATTCAAACGCTTTATTTCCAACCATGACATTTCCATTTGTACTTAATCCTGCAAAAGATGTTGCCTTAATTGTTAAATCTACTTTTGAATTTAATGATTGTGCCATATGTACCTCCTTAAGCTATTACATAATTCCGATTACACGACCAATAATACCAACTACGAATAATGCGATGATAATTGTGATTGGAGAAACTTTCTTCTTCAATAATTTACAGCATAATAAAGTTAATAATAAAGCTGCAAGACCAGGAATCAATGAATCTAAGTTTTGTTGTAAAGTTGTAACTTTGATTTGATTTAAACCAGTAGCTCCTAATGAAGAATATTGTTCTAATGCACTCTTAATTCCATCAGCATTTCCTTGAATTTGTGACCAATCAATGTATGCACCTTCAGATTGAGCAACACTTGAAACAACTGGAGTAAACGAAATACTTACCCAACGTTGAACCAATGCACCAATGATAAACATACCTAAGATACTTGCACCTTGAGTTATTTTTCCAAGAAGTCCACCTGACATATCTTTAGCAATTTTAGTACCTACATTGTAACCAAATTCTTGTGTATACCACATGAATGCTAAACGAATTACGTTCCATAATACAAAGAATAAGATAGGTCCTAGAATATTTCCACTTAATGCTAAAGAAGCTCCTAATGCACCTAAAATTGGACGCATTGTAAACCAGAATACTGGGTCGCCAACACCAGCTAAAGGCCCCATCATACCTACTTTAACACCTTGGATTGCTGTATCATCTACATTTTCACCATTTGCTTTTTCTTCTTCCAAAGCAAGTGTAACACCCATTACTGGACTTGACACATAAGGGTGAGTGTTATAGAACTCCATGTGACGTTTTAAAGCAGCAACTTGATCTTCCTTGTTAGAATATAATTTTTTGATTGCAGGAATAATTGAATAGCACCATCCACCATTTTGCATACGTTCATAGTTCCAAGAACCCTGAAGGAATTGATGACGCCACCAAACTTTTTTACGATCTTGTTTAGTTAATGTAATTTTTTCAGCCATTTTCATTTACCTCCTTCAAAATCCTAGTAATCATTCAAGATGTCGCCTAATGGATCACCAGAACCAGTATTCGATCCTCCACCATTATTTTTAGCAGCATCTTTCAAACCTAAATAAACGATTGCGATAACAACACCAATAACACCTAAAGCAATTAGTGTGAATTCACTTACACAAGCAAATACGAAACCTAAAGCGAAGAATGGCCAAGTTTCCTTTGTAGCCATCATGTTTATAACCATTGCATAACCAACGGCAGCAACCATTCCTCCACCAACTGTCATACCACCAGATAACCAAGCTGGCATTGCATTTAATACACCAGTTACAACTGAACTAGGTACGAAACATAATGCAGCAGCAGGAATCGCAATACGAACACCTTGTAAACAAATACCTACAATTTGCCAACGTTCAATTGCTCCAAAATCACCTTTTTCAGCAGCAGCATCCATGAAGTGAACAATTGGAATTGCAATTGTACGGCAAAGCATAGTTAAGAATAAACCAGCTACTGATAATGGAATAGCTACGGCAATTGCTGTAGAAATAGCAGTTGTAGTATCTGTTGTTCCACCATTTAAACCTAAAACCATAATAATTGCAGAAGCAACTGAAGCTAGTGCAGCATCGGGTGCAACCGCTGCACCAATGTTTGCCCAACCTAAAGCCATCAACTGCAAAGAACCACCTAACATAACACCTTCTTTTAAGTGACCAGTAACCAAACCAATTAATGTACATGCTACTAATGGTTGGTGGAATTCAAATTGGTCAAGAATCCCTTCCATACCGGCTAAGAAGGCAACAATTATAACTAAAATAACGCTAATCGCTGACATAATAATCTCCCTCTAAAATTTACTTTAATTCTGTTTTTGCTTTTTTAAGAATTTCATCGAAGTTTTCAGGTGAATCTGTTGGCACCTTACGAACATCGATCTTAATTCCCATTGCTAATAATTCATCAAATGTTTTTACATCATCACTTCCCATAGAAACGGCCTTTGTACAAACTACCTTTCCTTGAGAGTGTGCCATTGAACCTAAGTTCAATTCTTTAATATCAACTCCACCTTTGATAGCTCTTAATGCATCTTGTGGTGTTTCAAACAACAACATCGCTTTTGTGGCTCCAAAACGAGGATCTTTCGCGACCTGGATCATCTTATCGATTGGAACGACATTTGCTTTTACTCCCGGAGGAGCTGCCTGTTCGATCATGCTCTTTCTTAAATTGTCATGAGCTACATTGTCACTAACAACAATGATACGGTTTGGTCCAACTGTCTTTGTCCAAGCTGTTGCTACCTGACCATGAAGTAAACGTGTGTCAATACGTGCTAAACCATATTTAATATGTCCATCTCCAAGAACTGTTCCTTCTGGAATAGCTCCTTGAGGGGCTGCGCTTACTTCCGCTTTCTTTTCTTCTTTTGGTTCTAATTCTTTTGGATTAATCTGTACACCCTCTTGTGCCGTCTGCATGACGTGTGCTGCAATTTCGTGCGCCTTCTCCATTGAAAATCTAGAAGCATACGTTTCAATCAACATAGGCAAATTCAATCCTGTGACAATTGCCCATTTGTCTTCGTGACCATCTAACAAGGCACTTGCCTGATTGAATGGAGTTCCTCCCCATAGGTCAACTAAGAACAATACTTCTTCTTGATTTTCAAAAGAAGCGATCGCATCTTCCATCTTCTTTCGAATGTCTTCAGGTCCTTCACTAGGCATCAAAGTACAAGGCTTTACATTGGCTTGTTCACCAAAAATCATAGCTCCTGACTGGAAGATACCATTCGCAAATTCACCATGACTTGCAAGAATAATTCCTACCATATATTTTCATCCTTTCTTAGAAATTCAATACGCAAAAAAAGACAGACATATACATTTAAACTGAAGATATACAATAAACCAATAAAAATTATATCTTCAATCAAAATAGTAAATGCCTGCCTAACCAGTTACACGCTATTGAATATTCACTTTTTACATCTGAAAATGTACCACTTTCTGAAAGCGTTGTCAACATTTTTCACGAAATAATCGTACTCGATAAAATTCTTTCCAAGTGTAAAGCCAAATACCCCAACTCCGAATCTGGCAAATCTTTATGTAAAACACGGCTCAATTGTTCACATAAAACACGAGCCTGCTCATAAGCAAATGGAAACTTTTCTTTTGTGAACTCTGTAATATCCATCTGCAATTCCTCATCATTATTCAGTCTCAACAACAAAAACTTAATATGATTCATTAAACGAATATATGACAATGAATTCGCATCAATACGAATATTTAAATCAGCTTGTAATTTCTTGAAGAATTCACGAATCATACGCATAACTTCCATCGACTCTCCTACTTTATTTACCGATATAGCCGAGTGAATATGCAAAGTGATAAAAGCAATTTCATCTGTATTAATTTCTTCATGCGTATATTTTTCAATGACATCCTTTGCCTTTAACGCCACTGAATATTCATCCGGAAACATAAGTTGAATATCCATATTAAATGGATTGGATGGGAAATCCTTCTCTTTAATTCTTTTTATCGCAAAATAAATATGATCCGCTAAAGACAATAAAATATCATGTTCTACTTTACCAAATTTCTCTTTTGTTAAAGTAATAATTTCAGATGAAATTTCAATATACATTGGATCAATGTAATCAAAAATATTATTCGATTTCTGTTTCGCCTGATATGACTTTTGCATCTTATACTGCTTTGCATTACGCGGAACATCCACTTGTTCACCTTGTTTTTTACCAAAACCAATTCCTTTAGACATCACAATTATTTCTTCATTTTCTTTTAAAACCAAGATTGTATTATGATTCAAAACCTTTAAAATTTCATACATATCCATTATCCCTTTACCCTTAACATCATATCATGACATTGCATTTTTCCATATTTTTTTTCTATTTCTGCACCATCTATTATTTTCGTAAATACAATTATAATATTCTCATCTAACGCATTATCTTTGATATACTTTAAATCTGCATTCCACAAAACATCTCCGGCTTTTACTTCTTGGTTTGGTCTAACCAACAATTCAAACCCCTTGCCATTTAATTTCGCCGAATCCGTGCCAAAATGAATTAAGATCTGTGTATTATCATCAATTGTAATACCAATCGCATGCTTTGTTGGATAAATCATTGAAATAACTCCATCACACGGCGCCACAACAACCCCATCATACGGACGAATCATAATGCCATCACCCATCAATTTATGTGCAAACATAGAATCCGTTGCATCTTCTATCGGCATTACTTCCCCATTTACTAAACATTCAAGTTCCAACTGTGTTTTTGTTTCTAAAACAACTTCTTTATCCTCAAAATCATAACTTTCCGGCACATTCAACATATACTCATCCAGTTTTGTCTTTATATTCGAAGCCTGAGGACCATAAATAATTTGAATTGCATTTGGCTGACACATAATAGCTGCAGCCCCCGATTTTTTTAACAACCCTTCATTGATTAAAGTATCATCTTTGATTGTCGCTCTTAATCTTGTGATGCAACAATCTAAATCCGTAAAGTTACTTCGTCCACCTAAGCCTTGAACAATCATCTGACTTCTAGGATCGATCAACGATTTATCAAAACTAAAATCATACTTTTTCTTATCAAACACCTTAATGCTTTCGTCTCTTCCAGGCGTTTTTAAATCGTACTTTACAATCAAAAACTTAAACACCCCATAATACACAAAGAAATATACCAAGCCAATCAAAACTACAATCATCCAATTTGTCTTCGCATTTCCCTGCAAAATCCCAAACAATGTAAAATCAAGCAACCCAGCTGAAAAAGTAAATCCAATCGCAACCTGTAAAGCTTGTGCAACCACAAAACATGTGGCGGCTAATAACACATGAACAACATATAATAATGGCGCCACAAACAAGAAAGAGAATTCAATCGGCTCTGTAATTCCTGTTAATGCACTTGTTAAAGCGGCCGAAAGCAATAAACTCGCCGTCTTTTTTTTAGCTTCTGGATTTGCACACTTATACATGGCTAAAGCTACGCCAGGCAAGCCAAAAATCATAAAAATAAATTCCCCAGAGAAAAATTTAGTTGCATTCACACTAAAATGAGTCACACTTGGATCGGATAATTGCGCAAAGAAAATATTCTGTGCGCCCGATATAATTGAACCATTTACCATCTGTACACCGCCTAGAGCACTCTGATAAAATGGCATGTACCAAACATGATGCAAGCCAAAAGGAACTAAACTACGCTTAATAACTCCATAAATAAATGTCCCAAAATAGCCGGAGTCAGATATAAATCGTCCTAAATTATAAACGCCCTGCTGTAATGGTGGCCAAACAAAATACAAAAGCACTCCAACTAATACATATGTAATAGCACAAATAATTGGAATAAAGCGTTCTCCTTCATAAAAAGAAATCACATTTGGCAGTTGAATCTGGTAAAAACGATTATGCAAATAACTAACACCAAGTCCAACTATAATTCCGCCAAACACACCCATTTCAAGCGACAAAATTCCACATACCGAAGTAATAGATCCATCTAGAATATAATTTGAAGCCACACCATTCACTATACTTCCATCTAAACAAAGTAACGCATTAATTGTGGCATGCATCACAAAAAAGGCAATAATAGCTGCAAGAGCAGCGACTTCTTTTCTTCGCTTAGACATTCCTAAAGCTATAGAAACCGCAAAAATTAATGGTAGATTATCAAATAAAATTTTGCCCACTTTTTTCAATAAAATTAAAACACAATATAAAAAGGTTCCTTGCCCTAATACTGATTCTAAATGCAATGCCATTATGGTTGTTTCATTGGTCAAAGAACTTCCTACACCCAAAAAAATACCCGCAACAGGAAGCACTGCGATAGGTAACATAAAGGATTTTCCCATCCTTTGTAAAAAACTAAACACATGATGTTGTTTCATTGATTAATACCTCTACTGTATTTATGATGATAAATGACATCTGTCAAAAAGTCCATAAAAAAGGCAATGAAGCTTTCATAAGAAAAAAAGTAAAAATCTGATTTCTACTTGATTAAATATGTTCTTTGATAAAAGAAGAAATTGTTTCTTCTACTTTATCACGTGCTTCTATAGATGCAAAGTCATGCCCTCCATTTGAAACTTTATGGAACTTGGTATTTTGATACCCCCTGAGCATAACGTAAACAAGTTTCTTCATCCACTTGATCATCATCTGCACGTATCAACATAACTGGACCATTATATCCTTTAGCTTCCGTAAAAGGATCTGGATGTTTTGTCATTTCATTATTAAAAGATGCCTTAAATCATACACTCTCTATATCAATGTAATCTTGGCCCATTTATTTCATAGCCTCTGCCATTTGATCACGACTAAACCTCAGGCAAACACCTGGACATAATAATATCAAACCATGAGACTGAATTTTAGGCGCACATGAAATTACTTTACCAAGATTTTTAAGAAAGTAATGAACAAAACACCTAGTGAATATTTCAAAACCATTAAAAATGAAGCTAGAAGTTCATAATATGCTGATTCAAACCATTAGAATATCTAGTGAATTCAAAGAAAAAAATTACGATAAAAAAGCGGTCATTTAATTGACCACTTTATTCACATATAGACTATTTATAGGTTTAAAGGAGAACAAATTGGGTAGTCGATATGTTAGATTTCGCCACGACGCTTCTTAAGTTCTAATACATTCGCTTCGACACGATTTTTACTTAATGGATATAAGAACATCAATACCAATGCGATTCCAACAAATCCAATCGCAGGAATGATACAAGTCATATTAAAGATGCCATTAACTACTTCTGGATTAAATGCAGTGGCTGCAGAATATCCAATCACTGATAACAATGCACCAATCATACCACTTGATAAAGCTTGTCCAATTTTACGTGCAAATGAGTATACTGAATAGATTGTTCCATCTTCACGAACACCGTTTTTAACTTCTGCATCATCAATTACGTCAGTAATCATTGCCCAGATAACCATATTGAAGAATCCAACACCAATATTGGCTACCACATAGAATACAACATATGTATATGGATTCTCTGGTTTTAATACCCAACAAATCAAATAAACAACAGCACCAAATAAACATGAACCAATAGCTAATTCTTTTTTACCATATTTTGCAGATAACTTTGTAGCTAATGGTGCACAAACAACTAACATAACAAGACTACCAGCTAATGCAGCTACCGATTGAGCAGCTACATTACCATAGAAATTCGGGAACAAATACGCATTCATACCTTGCATAGTAAGCATTACAAGTAGTAACAAGATTGCAGCTGCAATAATACCAATCAATGAACGGTTTGTAACTAAACTCTTCATCAAATCACCAAAGTTAAATTTTGTATTGTTTTGAGGAACTTCTACACGTTCAGTTGCTAACTTGAAGCACAACATATAACAAATCACAGCCATAACACTGAATACACCAGCAATAATTGTCATACGATTTCCAGATAATATAGTATTTCCATTGACTGTTTCATATGCGAACAATGGAGTACCTACACCAATTACTAAACCAGCTAATGTGGAACCGATTGACCTCCAAGTTGATAAACTTGCACGATCTTTTGCATCTGCTGAAATCGCAGAAGCCATTGAACCATAAGGAATATTGATTGAAGTATAGAAAATACTTCCCCATAAAATATAAGTTACAATCATCCAAACAACTTTGAATAAATACGGCATATTCGCAAATCCAGATTGGAATACCAAGAAACTAGAGATCGCAACAGGACCGCACATACGTCGAAGCCATGGTTTAAACTTTCCGTCTTTTGTAGGCTTAGAACGGTCTACAATCTGGCCCATTGCAACATCCGTGAAGGCATCCACAAATCTTGCAGCCATCATTAACACACCAACAACGGCTGCATGAATACCCATAACGTCTGTATAGAATTTCAACATAAAGCTTGAAGACAAGATGAATGTAAAATCATTTCCAAAGTCTCCAAACATGTAACCGATTTTATCTTTGAACCCAAAAGGACGAACATTATTTTTTTCACTCATACTGCTTATCCTCTACTTCTTAATCTTGATCAATTGCGCATTTAAGCTTTCAATAAATCCTTCTGGAACTAGACTACCAGCCATTTTTTGCATATTTTCCATATTCATACCCTTCATCATATCCCACATACCTTCACCAGGTGCGATATTGAAGTTTGTCGCAAGTTTAACTGCCTTTTGAACAATCGCAAAGGCATCTTTATTATGAGAAATTTCTTCCATCGTATCTTTAATACTGTACATTCCTTCAGGGAATTCCATTGGAGCTTTAAGATCCATATCTCCAACGGCTTCAAACCAGTTTTTAACACCTTCTGCACGCTCATTTACTTCAGGCAAGACATAAATTGAAGGTTCTTTTTCTACCTTTTCTAATGTAATGCTGTCTTTTACATCACCCGCAACAGCTAATACTGTATTGAAGCCATCTTTTAATGCTACATTGAACACAAATACTTTATCTGCACTTAATTCTTGTACCAATTCATCATTTAGATATAATGCTACACTTGGCTGGTTTGAATACACACGAATTTGAGTTGTTTCTCCAGCTCTTTGTGCATAGCGGCTACCACATACATGTACCATTGGTTCTGCATTCCAATATGCTTTATAAATGAAGTAGCTGTCTTTCTTTGTCTTACGATCCATTGTGACTAGCCCCTTGTTGTTACGACCTTTAACGCCGCCCTCATCACGAGCTGCACATCCAAAATCAAACATATTCCATACATGGCTTGACCAGATCCAAGGACGATCATTCAATACTTTGGCCATGTGCTCATGGTACAATGCCTGATATTCTTCACTGTAGTCTTTACAGGCTGGATTAGGTCCATGATAAGTGATAATACCTTCACAACCATATTCAGATAGACCTAGACATAAATCTGGATGTTTTTCATGGAACATATCCATCCAAGGACCATTGTCCTCCATTTTTCCGCCATACCATCCGAAATAGTGGTTGTAGCTGATCACATCTGTAATTTCATGCATTGGACTATCCACTGGAGTCATACTTACATGTGCAATTGTAGTTAAACGAGATGGATCCAATTTTTTAGCCAACGCATTCAATTCTTTATGGTTTTCCACCAACTTTTCACTGATTCCACCAATCAAGATTTCATTTGAGATTCCCCAGAAACAAATAGACGGGTGATTGTAGTTTTGGATAATCAATTCTTTCAACTGACTGATACAATTTTGATGTGCGTCTGGATTCTTATTGAATACACTGATAAATGGAATTTCAGCCCAGACGATGAAGCCTAATTCATCACATGCCTCATAGAAATCTTGACTGTGTTGATAGTGAGCCAAACGAATTGTATTTGCTCCTAGATCTTTAATGATTCTTGCATCTTCATAGTGATCTTCACGAGTCAACGCATTTCCTTTATACAATTGATCTTGGTGACGACTTACACCACGTAATGGTGTTTCTACACCGTTGATAATAAATCCTTTACTTGGATCACATGAGAAGCTACGAACACCTGTCTTCACTGTCACTTCATCAAATGTTTCATTACGTCTTTGCAGTTTCGCTGTTACTGTATATAAGTATGGATTGTCTATATCCCAGTTTGTCGTATCTGAAACAAAGACAGATACTTTTGTAGAATCTGCAGGACGACAAGCTGAAGCCACTTCTTTTCCATCGGCATCTAAGATTGAATATAATACGGTAAAGTTTTCATCGGCATCCTTTACGAATGATTCGATTTCAAAGTTTGCACCGCCATCACATGGATAAGGCATCACTTTAATTCCAGGACCGCCATAGTACTCTAAATCAAAGTGAGCTTCTGTTGTACAAATGATGTTGACTCCACGATACAAACCTCCATAGAATGTAAAATCTGCACTTTGGGGATATACACTGTCTTTATACTCATTGCTGCAAGCAATCACTAATAAGTTTTCTTCATCTTCTTTGCACAAATCAGTAACATCGGCACGGAAGATTGAATATCCACCTTCATGATACGTAACCTTAGTACCATTCACATACACTGTAGCTTGTTGGCCAGCAGCCAATACTTCTACGAATACTTTAGAACCACCAAACGCTTGCGTTGGAGTTTTAAAAGTTTTCGCATACCAGTAGTTTCCACGATCATATGAACCATTTCCATCGTGTCCATCTACCGCATTCCAAGTATGAGGCAAATTCACTGTTTGCCAGTCTGTCGGCATAACATTAGGTAGCCCAACGTCTTTTTGAATAAACAGCCAATTTTCATTTAAATTAATAATTTTTCGCATCTTTTTTCTCCTTTTTAATATTTTATTTACCAAACACAAATCTTTATCTATATTGTAATCGCTAACATTGCATGATGATAGTAATATATTATTGTTTTATAGTAATTTATTACTGTATCCCCTTACATTATCGAAAATTATTTCTCACCATCAGCTTATTTAACTCGATTTAAGAAAAAAAGGCAACAGATTAATACCTTTATATATAGCACATTATTGACTTAATCATAATATTATACGATAATACAGTTAAATATTACTATTAAAGGAGAAATATTATGGATTATGAGAGAGAATATGCATTTGTCATTAAATATTTGAATAAATTATCTATCAAAACAGCGCTTATCCATATATATGAAAACGATACCCCTACATTTGATCTAGGTCTTAGAAAAATTATATATGGTACTGATGACTACCCTAAATTTTTTGAATTTTTAACATCTGCAAGTAAATCTAATACAATCTATCAAATCAATGATAAGTATTTTTGTAAGTACTATGCGCTACGTCTTCCGAATAAACCTGGTACTTATTTGATGATTGGTCCTTATTTGGATCAAGAGATCACCCAAGAATCTTTATTAAACCTAGCCGATCATTATAATTTTTCACCGCAAATATTTTCTCAACTAAAATACTTCTATGAAAAAGTTCCTATTATTAAAGATATCGATCATTTATTATTACT
Organism: Holdemanella hominis; assembly: GCF_014306155.1. Lineage (NCBI taxonomy): Bacteria > Bacillati > Bacillota > Erysipelotrichia > Erysipelotrichales > Erysipelotrichaceae > Holdemanella > Holdemanella hominis. The sequence continues at coordinate 41,744 of NZ_JACRWH010000013.1, forward strand.
CATCATCACCCTAGGCGAATATTTATGGGGTAATATGAACAACTTTTCACTTGAAAAAGTCGATCCTCATTCTATTGAATGGGCACAGCCTGTTTCTAGAGAAAAAAAAGAAACAAATGATGATGCATTTCTAACAATGAAAGCTATGGAAGAACGATACGCCAGAGAAAATGGACTTATACAGGCTGTCTCAAAAGGATTAATTCACGAAGCTGAACAATTTTCTTCCTCATCGATTTTTTTTGAAATGGAAAAAAGATTGAGCGATCCCATTCGCGATATTAAAAACTATACGATTATTTTAAATACGATATTAAGGAAAAGTGCCGAAAAAGGAAAAGTACATCCAATACATCTTGATGCACTATCGAGTCAATTTGCGAAAGAAATTGAGAATATCACCTCGGTAAAAAAAGGTATTGAACTTCAAAAAAATATGGTTGAAAAATATTGTCTATTGGTTAAAAAACACTCCATCAATCATTATTCTTTACCTATCCAAAAAGTCATCACATATATTGATACGGATTTAACTGCGGATTTAAGTTTAAGTGCTCTTTCAAACTTATTAAATTTAAGTCCAAACTATTTATCAGCCCTCTTTAAAAAAGAGGCAGGAACTACACTTACAAACTATGTAAACACAAAAAGAATTGAACATGCAGTCTATCTACTGAGTTCAACAGATATGCAGATTCAAAACATTGCTCAATATTGTGGTATTCCTGACGTAAATTACTTTACTAAGATTTTTAAGAAAGTAATGAACAAAACACCGAGTGAATTCAAAGAAGATATTCGATAAAAAAAGCGTACTTCACACTACCAAGAAGTACGTTTTCTCTTACATATTATTATTTTACATTAAAGCCAAAGTAGCGGACTGCATTATTATATGAAATCCCCTTAACAATCTTTTCTAAAGCTTTATAATCGGCTGGATATTCACCATTTTCTACCCAATTTCCCAATAATTCACAAAGAATACGACGGAAATACTCATGACGTGTATACGACAAGAAACTACGAGAATCTGTCAACATACCGACAAAGTTTGATAATAAGCCAAGATTTGCCAGAGACGTCATTTGATCTGTCATACCTGTTTTATGATCATTAAACCACCACGCTGAACCTTGTTGAATCTTTCCAATGTTACTTGAATCTTGAAAACAACCAATAATTGTACCAATGGCTGCATTATCCATTGGATTTAAAGAATATAGAATTGTTTTAGGCAACTCATCCGTGATCGCAAGTGCATTTAGATAATCTGCCATTTCACTTGAAGGTGCAAAGTTATTGATACAATCAATACCTGCATCTGGACCTAACTTATTAAATACAGCCTTGTTGTTGTCACGCTTAACCCCATAGTGTAGTTGCATCACCCAATTCTTCTTATTGTATTCTTTACCTAAAGCCACCATAAATGCAGTTTTAAACACTAACTCTTCCTCATGCGTAATAACCTCACCCTTGAAACGCTTCGTAAAGATTTCCTCAACCGTTTCAAACGATGCTGGTTTATACATTACATACTCTAATCCATGATCACTTACACAACACCCATTGGCTTCAAAGAAATCCATTCGATTCTTTAGGGCTTTAATCAATGTTTCAAAACTATGGATTTCAATTCCACTTACTGAACTTAAACGAGTTAAGTACTCCAAGTAGTCTGGCTTTTCTAAACTCATAGCTTTATCTGGACGCCATGCTGGAAGAACTTTAACATCAAAAGAATCATCTTCAGCTATCTTTTTATGCCATTCTAAAGAGTCTGCCGGATCATCTGTAGTACATAATAATTTAACATTCGAGTTTTGAATTAAACTACGAGCGCTCATACCCTTCAATTTTTCATTACATAAATTCCATACTTCTTCCGCTGTATCGCCATTTAAGTAACCTTCATAACCAAAATATTTTTTAAGCTCTAAATGAGACCAATGATATAAAGGGTTGCCAATCGCCATTTCCAATGTTTCGGCCCACTTTTGGAATTTTTCGCGATCCGATGTATTTCCTGTAATATATTTTTCCTCCACACCATTCGAGCGCATTTGACGCCATTTATAGTGATCCCCACCAAGCCATACTTGTGTTATATTTTCAAACTGACGATCCTCATAAATTTCTTTTGGATCCAAGTGACAATGATAGTCAATAATTGGCATATTTTCAGCGTATTCATGATACAACTTTTGTGCGGTTGGCGTAGATAATAAGAAATTTTTATCCATAAATTGTTTCATATATATTCCTGCTTTCTAGTTGTTTTAAAGTAATATGGACCGATATTCATAGGGAAAATAGAATACCGATCCTTTTTTATATATAGTAACAGACGACTAAAAGTTAGACATTTTAATGTAAGTATATTGTTGTTGTAAATTAGGAGAAATAAATACATGATAGTAATCTGTTGCTACCGAAATAAATTATTATCTTTGAACGCGGCCTGAACCATCTCCACCAGCTAATTTCAACACTTCGTCCATGCTTACCATGTTGAAATCACCTTCGATAGAGTGTTTTAAGCAACTTGCGGCTACCGCAAATTCAATGGTTGCCTGAGGATCATATCCTTCTAGGCTTGCGGCAATCAATCCAGCT
>NZ_JACRWH010000014.1:0-42409 GCF_014306155.1 Holdemanella hominis
ATGCACTGCCCTGAATGTGATCATAAGATGATTGTAAAAAAATAATTCAGCAACTAAAAGGCAAATGCAAAATGTTGGCTATTACGATAGTCCTTTTTGTCGTTCCTCATAATCAACAAATTGTGACAATTCGACAGTTTTTCACATACCGCATTTCCCTGTTCCGAAACCAAAATCTTAATATATAAAAAAGACCGATACAAATGTATCAGTCTTTAATTTTAATAAGTTTAATTAAGCGTCAATTTCAGTAACGTTACCAGCACCTACAGTGTGTCCACCTTCACGGATAGAGAACTTAGTACCAGTTTCGATAGCGATTGGAGCGATCAATTCAACGTTCATAACAACGTTGTCACCAGGCATTACCATATCAGTTCCTTCTGGCAATGTGATTACACCTGTAACGTCAGTTGTACGGAAGTAGAATTGAGGACGGTAGTTAGAAACGAATGGAGTGTGACGTCCACCTTCTTCTTTAGTTAAAACATAAACTTGTGCTTTAAATTTAGTGTGAGGGTGTACACTTCCAGGTTTAGCTAATACTTGTCCACGTTGGATTTGGTCACGTGCAATACCACGTAACAATGCACCAATGTTGTCACCTGCTTCAGCAACGTCTAATTGTTTGTGGAACATTTCCAAACCAGTTAATACTGTTTTTTGAGTATCTTTGATACCAACGATTTCAACTTCGTCGTTTAAGTGAGCTTGACCACGTTCAACACGTCCTGTAGCTACTGTACCACGACCAGAAATTGTCATAACGTCTTCGATTGCCATCAAGAATGGTTTATCCATTTCACGAGCTGGATCTGGAATCCAAGTATCAACAGCATCCATCAATTCGTAGATTGATTCTTCGTATTTAGCATCTCCTTGAAGAGCTTGTAATGCAGAACCACGGATAACTGGAGTTTCGTCTCCGTCGAATCCGTATTCGTTTAATAATTCACGAACTTCCATTTCTACTAAGTCAATTAATTCTTCATCGTCAACCATATCACATTTGTTTAAGTAAACAACGATATATTTAACACCTACCTGACGTGCTAACAAGATGTGTTCACGTGTTTGAGGCATAGGTCCATCAGATGCAGCAACTACTAAGATTGCTCCATCCATCTGAGCAGCACCAGTGATCATGTTTTTTACATAATCGGCGTGGCCTGGACAGTCAACGTGTGCATAGTGACGTTTTTCTGTTTGGTATTCAACGTGTGCAGTGTTGATAGTGATTCCACGTTCTTTTTCTTCTGGAGCACCATCGATTTGGTCATAAGCTTCAGCTTTAGCCATACCTTTTTTAGCTAATACTGTTGTAATAGCTGCTGTTAATGTTGTTTTACCGTGGTCAACGTGACCGATAGTACCAATATTAACGTGAGTTTTACTTCTGTCAAATTTTTCCTTAGCCATTTATAATTTCCTCCTAAATGCTAACATATTTCATACAATAAATATTGTATTTCAGAACCAAACGAAAATCAACTAGTTTTCGTTTGAATTCTCTTTAATAATTTTTTCTGCAATACTCTTTGGAACTTCTGAGTAGTGGTCGAACTTCATAGAGTAGTTTCCACGTCCCTGAGTAAAGCTACGTAAGTCTGTAACATATCCGAACATTTCTGATAATGGAACATGTGCACGAACGATTACTGCATTTCCACGTTCTTCCTGTTCAGTGATTTGTCCACGACGACTTGAAACGTCACCCATAACGCTACCTAAGTATTCACTTGGTGCAGTTACTTCTACGAACATAATTGGTTCTAGAATAGCAGGTTTACATTTCTTTCCTGCTTCTTTCAATGCCATACTAGCGGCAATCTTATAAGCCATTTCACTAGAGTCGACATCGTGGTATGATCCATCAAATAATGTAGCTTTGATATCGATTACTGGGTAACCTGCAATCATACCATTTTCCAATGCTGCTTCCAAACCTTCTTGAGTTGGTTTGATATATTCTCTAGGTACGCTACCTCCAACGATAGCATCAACGAATTCAAATCCTTTCCCTTCGTTTGGTTCGAATTTGATCCATACGTGACCATATTGTCCACGACCACCTGACTGACGGATATATTTTCCTTCACAATCAGCAGCCTGACGAATTGTTTCACGGTAAGCAACTTGTGGTTGTCCAACATTTGCTTCAACTTTAAATTCACGACGTAAACGGTCAACAATGATATCCAAGTGAAGTTCACCTACACCGGCAATGATTGTTTGTCCTGTTTCTTCGTTTGTATATGTTTTGAAAGTAGGGTCTTCTTCTGCAAGTTTTGCAAGAGCCAATCCCATTTTGTCTTGGTCAGCTTTAGTTTTTGGTTCCAAAGACAATTCGATTACTGGTTCAGGGAATTCCATAGATTCAAGGATGATTGGATGATCTTCATCACACAATGTATCACCTGTTGTAGTAACCTTTAAGCCAACAGCAGCAGCGATATCACCTGAATAAACTTCAGTGATTTCTTTACGTGCATTGGCGTGCATCTGAACGATACGTCCGAAACGTTCTTTTTTATCTTTAGTTGAGTTTAATACATAGCTTCCTGCTGTAGCAGTACCTGAATAAACACGGAAGAAAGATAATTTTCCAACGAATGGGTCTGTAGCGATTTTAAATGCTAATGCTGAGAATGGTTGATCATCACCAGGGTGACGAACATCTGGTTCTCCATCTAATGTAGTACCCTTAATTGAAGGTACATCTAATGGACTTGGTAAGTAATCTACTACTGCATCCAATACTAATTGAACACCTTTGTTCTTATATGCAGATCCACATAATACTGGGAAAAAGTCACCATTACATACAGCAATACGTAATACACGTTTGATTTCTTCGATTGAAGGTTCTTCACCTTCTAATACTTGCATCATGAAATCTTCATCATAATCTGCTAAATAATCTAATAATTTAGCACGGTATTCTTCCATAAGATCTACCATATCTTCTGGAACTGGGATTTCAGTAATTACACGACCGAAATCTCCACTGAAGCTATAAGCTTTTCTCTTGATAATATCAATGATAGCTTCGAAGTCTGATTCAGCACCAATTGGTAACTGAATTGGACAAGATTTAGCTCCTAAACGATCGATGATTGTATTGCATGACATTAAGAAGTCAGCACCTGTAGCATCCATTTTGTTACAGAATACAATACGTGGAACGTTATATTCAGTAGCTTGACGCCAAACTGTTTCAGTCTGAGGTTCTACACCTGCTTTGGCATCTAATACTGTTACGGCACCATCTAATACACGTAAACTACGTTCAACTTCTACTGTAAAGTCTACGTGGCCTGGTGTATCGATGATATTGATACGGCATTCTTTACCAGTTCCGTCTGTCTTTTTCCAGTGAGCTGTTGTAGCAGCAGAAGTGATAGTGATACCACGTTCTTGTTCTTGCTCCATCCAGTCCATTGTACTAGCTCCATCGTGTGTTTCACCAATCTTGTGGTTTACACCAGAGTAGTAAAGAATACGTTCTGTTGTTGTTGTTTTTCCGGCATCGATGTGAGCCATGATACCGATGTTACGAGTTTCGTGTAAAGCATATTCTCTAGCCATATTTCTTTACTCCTTCTCTTACCAACGGTAGTGAGCATAAGCCTTGTTAGCTTCTGCCATTTTGTGAGTGTCTTCACGTTTTTTAACACTGGCACCAGTTCCATTAGAAGCATCGATAATTTCAGCTGCTAATCTCTGTTCCATTGTTTTTTCGTTACGTAAACGTGCGTAGTTTACGATCCAACGAAGTCCTAAAGTCAAACGACGTTCGTCGCTTACTTCAACTGGTACTTGGTAGTTGGCTCCACCTACACGTCTAACTTTCAATTCCAATTGAGGCATAACGTTTTCTAAAGCTTGTTCGAAAACCTCCATTGGTGCTTTTCCTGTTTTTACTTCTACGATTTCAAACGCGTTGTACAAAATTGTTTGTGCAACCCCTTTTTTACCATCAATCATGATTTTGTTGATCAAACGAGTAACCAACTTAGAGTTATAAATTGGGTCGACTAGTACGTCACGTTTCGCAATGTGTCCTTTTCTAGGCATCTAATTTCCTCCTTTCACGATTGATCTATTTCTTAGGTCTTTTTGTTCCGTATAATGAACGAGATTGTTTACGGTCATTTACACCAGCACAGTCCAAAGTTCCACGAACGATGTGGTAACGAACACCTGGTAAGTCTTTAACACGTCCACCACGAATCAATACAACACTGTGTTCCTGTAAGTTGTGTCCGATACCTGGAATGTAAGCTGTAACTTCCATACCATTACTTAAACGAACACGCGCATATTTACGAAGTGCTGAGTTTGGTTTCTTAGGTGTCATAGTACCAACACGAGTACAAACTCCACGTTTTTGTGGACTTGATTGGTTTGTTGGTTTAGACTGCAATGAGTTGTAACCACGGTTCAAAGCTGGAGACTTTGAAACGTTTTGACTGGCCTTACGACCTTTACGAATCAACTGGTTGATTGTAGGCATAAGATCCTCCTTTCAAAATTTTCAATTTCCAAGCAAACGAAGCCGGGTGGGTCTTGCCCATCCATTAAATATAGGCTCTTTTCAGAACCTATTTTCGCATGCAATAGTAAGATACAGTATTCGGCATGATTTGTCAATTCTTTTTTGTTGATTTTTTATAAAAATTTTTTACGCATTCTCCATTCATTAAAGTATAATATAGACAAGAATAGAGGTATGTTTATGAAACACAAAATTGTATTTTTCGACATGGACGGAACACTTTACCAAACCGAAAATGACGTTATTCAAGAAAGCACATTAGACGCTATACAGACACTAAAAGATAAAGGATATATTGTCTGTGCGGCAACTGGCCGTCCCTTAAATCAAATGAAACTTATATTACAACGCGTTCAATTTGATTATTATGTATTGATTAACGGAAGCTACATTCTAGACAAAGATTTTCAAGAAATCGGAAGCTATCCAATCTTACAAGATAATGTGAATGACTTAGTCAATTTCAGCAAAAAACATGAAACAGGTCTAATGTTTCACTTTGGAGATGCCACATACATTTACAACAACTTTTACCCAATGTATTACTTTTGTAAATACTGCAACGTACTAGATTCACTATTCTACGACCCTAGTCAGTCCTATCATTTAAGACACAAAGCCTTTAATGCCGTAGTTCTTACTAAAGATAAAAAATTAGTTGACCAATTTATGGAAGCTCATCCAAACCTAAGAAACGATTTAATTAACGTTAAAACCGATGGATTCTGCTTCGATATCTTCAATGCTGATAATGATAAATCAAAAGGCATTGAAATGATTCTTGAAAAAACAGGATTCTCATGGAAAGATACCATCTGTTTTGGAGATAGCACAAATGATATCCATATGTTAAAAAAAGCAGATATTGGTGTTGCGATGGGAAATGCGAGTGACTTTGTAAAAAGCTATGCTAATTTTACCACAACATCTACATACGATAACGGAATCTATAATGCAGTCACAAAAATATTAAAAGACGAATAAACATATATAAAAGGCATTATCGTAATTAGAATGATGTCTTTTTTAGTATCATAATAGCATCATTTAAGTACATACTCATTAAACAAAAAGAAAAAAAGCCTTTATCTAAAGACAAAGGCTTTAATAACAAATTAAGCTTAAATTACTTAATTTCTACAGTAGCTCCAGCAGCAACTAATTTTTCTTTAATTGATTCTGCTTCTTCTGGAGATACATTTTCTTTAATAGCAGCTGGAACACCATCTACTAATTTCTTAGCATCAACTAATCCTAAACCAGTGATTTCACGTACGGCTTTGATTACAGCAACTTTTGTTGCACCAACATCAGCCAATGTAACAGTTACTTCGCTAGGTCCTGCAGCTTCTTCAGCAGCAGCAGCAGCTGGAGCAGCAACAGCAGCAGCAGCTACTACACCAAATTTTTCTTCGATTGCACTTACTAAGTCGTTTAATTCTAAAATTGTTGCTTCTTCTAAATAAGAAAGAATTTCTTCTTGAGTTAATTTAGCCATTTTATTTTCCTCCTATAATTAATTACGCAGCAGCTTCTTCAGTAGCTGGTGCTTCTTCTGTTTTTACAGATCCGTTTTCTTTAGCTTCTGCCAATGCTTTAACAGTCATAGCAAATTTGATAACTGGAGCATTTAAGCAAGATGCGAATTTAGCCAACATACCTTCTTTATTAGGTAATGCAGACAATTTTTGGATAGTAGCTTCATCTACCATAGCTCCATCCACGATACCAGTTTTTAATACCAATGCTTCATGTTTTTTAGCAAATTTAGCTAATACACGAGCAGGAGCAACTGGATCTTTACCAAATGCCAATGCGTTAGGTCCAACTAAAGTTTTTGCGAAATCTTCGTGACCTAATTTTTCAGCTGCACGACGAGCAATTGCGTTACGGTAAACTTTGAATTCAACGTCTTCTTCACGCAAAGCACGACGAAGTTCTGTTACTTCCTTTACTGATAATCCACGGTATTCTACTAATACAACACTACTAGCAGCTTCCATTTTTTCAGATAAGGCGATAACATCAGCTTCCTTTTGTGCAAGGATGTCTTTGTTCATTCGATCCACCTCTTCTTTCATCTATTGTAACAATATTCAAAAGAAAAGCCCGCATCAAAGACGGGCTAATTGTGCAAAGTCAATGCATCATACCCTCGGTAACATTATTAAGCATACGCCGTTACTGTCTTTGGAATATTGATAACAATCTGTAGTTTAATTTATTTTACTAGATTTGTCAATTACTTAACGATTTCAACGTGGATTCCAGGACCCATTGTTGTTGAAACAACTAAGTTTTTCATGTATGCACCTTTTACAGTTGCAGGACGAGCCTTAGCAATTGTGTTGAAGATTGCATTGAAGTTTTCAACTAAAGCTTCATCAGTAAAACTTGTTTTACCGATAGCTAAGTTGATGTTTCCTTCTTTGTCTACACGGTAAGTAACTTTACCTTTTTTAATTTCATCAATAGCCTTAGCAACATCCATTGTTACTGTACCAGTCTTAGGGTTTGGCATTAATCCTTTAGGACCTAAAACACGTCCTAAACGTCCTAATTGACCCATCATATCTGGAGTAGCTACTAATACGTCAAAATCGAACCAACCTTTAGAGATTTTTTCGATAATATCTGCACCACCAACGAAATCAGCACCAGCAGCCTGAGCTTCTTTTTCTTTTTCACCTTGTGCAACTACACAAACGCGTTGTGTTTTACCAGTTCCATTAGGTAATACCATTGCCCCACGAATTTGTTGATCAGCGTGACGAGGGTCTACGTTTAAACGGAAACTTACTTCAACACTTGCGTCGAATTTTGTTTTACTAGTTTCTTTAGCTAATTTAACAGCTTCTTCAATTGAATAAGTTTTTGAACGATCAACCAATTTAGCTGCTTCAGCATATCTCTTACTTACTTTTGCCATTATTGATGTTCCTCCTATTCAAATCCTTCAACCTTGATACCCATGTTACGTGCAGTACCAGCAACAATACGCATTGCAGCTTCTACATCATTGGCATTCAAGTCTGGCATTTTGTACTCAGCAATTTCTTTTAATTGGTCAACTGTAATTGTACCAGCAACTACTTTTTGATCTCCACTTGCTTTTTGTACGTTTGCTGCTTTTTTCAACAAGTTAGCAGCAGGTGTTGTTTTCAATACGAAATCAAAACTCTTATCTTCATAAGCAGTAATGACAACCGGAACAATATCACCTTTACGATCTTTTGTTGCATCATTGAAAGCTGTACAGAACTGAGGCATGTTGATACCAGCACTTGCTAATGCTGGACCTGGTTTAGCTCCACCAGCTTGGAACTGCAACTTACAAACTTTTGTAACTTTTTTCTTGCTCATAAGACGTTCCTCCTATATTTTGTCCTATGCTGTGGTAATACGAACAGTTACGCATTCTCCCACGCATGCCTTTTTACTATACACCACTATAATCTGTGATGCAAGACCATTTTAAAAAAATTAGAGAAAATCATTAATTCTTTCTCATCATTCACATCCTCCTTCATACGAAGAATTGATTTTTTAAACTTATCCATCTTCTTCTGCACTCTTTCATCATCATGATCATATACTTCACTTCTCAAATCCGATTGGAATTCATAAATATCCGAACTTGCATCACTCCACACATCGTAATCTTCCGTATCATATGCATCTTTAATAATTCCATCATAATAGATATCATACATATCCTTACCCGCATCTTCATATATATTCATAGATTCCGCTCAAATCTTTGTATTTCACTTTATATGATACATCCTCATTCATAATCAATTCAGCATACTTATAAGCATATTTCCTCAATCGAATGGACAACAACTCTGTCTGTTTTAAAGCATCATCATAATACGATTTTACCTTATCTACTTTTTTCGTATATACATCAAAATCCGTTATTTTTTCACTCAAAGCATCCCTTTCACTCTCTAACTTTGTCTTTGTGGCCTCAACATCCTTGATTGCCATTTCCTCTATTTCATCTATCGTAGAAGCAGATACCTCAATTACATTCACTTTTCGTTCTGCATCATTTTTGTCAACAGGTGTACTTGTACAACCTCTAAGAATCAAACACAATCCTAAACACACTAACTTTTTCATTATTATTCACTCTTCTTTCCAAACTCATCTATTACATCTTCTAAACAACAAGGTAACTCTCCAATTATCTGAACTATATTCAATAAATTTTTTTCGCTTTGTAAATCCTCACATTTCTTATCCAACTCGCCCAACTTTCTTTGGCTCAGTTCCTTTAAATTTTCCTCACTCAAAATTTCTTTAACTTCATCCAAACTAAACCCTAAACTCGCCAACATTCTTATATCCCATAATTATCTCAACCCTTCTTCATTCTTTGAAATCACTCCCTTCTTTTCATATCTACGAATCATATTTCTTGTGATTCCCATATGTTCTTCGATTCACTTCACCTTATACTTCATTGCACAATACTCCTTTTTCAATTTACAGCCTTGTTCTTAGAACAACGCAAGCCAAAAAAGTTATTTCTTCGTTCCTTCTTCCAAACTTTTTTGCCATAAAAGAGCTTGTAAATTTCGCGAATCAAAAAAAAGCGATACACCGACCGCATTGAGTTTAAAGAATAATAATGTTAATATATCCACATGAACTTAAATACATGGATAGAAGAAAAATTTAACGCAACAAACTACACACTCGAAAAAACAGATAAAGGCATTAGTAACCACAACTATTTATTAACAATCAACGACAATAAATATATGGTACGCGTACCAAAGAAGAATCATGAATCTCTTGGTTTGCAGCATGAACACGAAAAGGAGATTTTGCCACTTGTTTCTGATTTAGATGTACCTGTTATTTTATTCGATGAAAAATCAGGTATCAAAGTAACAACTTATATTGAAGATGTAGAAACATTTGATGAATGTAAAGACAAAGACAAATTCGCAAGATGTGCAAATTTAATGAAATCTCTTCATACTAAAAAAGCTCCTTTGTTTATTTTCAACCCTTTTGGAAAGATTGAATTCTATAAATCTCAAATCAAAGAATGTATCGTATCTTTTCCAAATGAAGAAAACTTTTTAGAAGCATTAAAAAAAGAATATAAACCAAACACACTATGCCATAACGACTTTGTGCAAGGAAATATTCTTTACAGTGATACAAAAGACTATTTGATTGACTATGAATATGCCGCAAAAAACGATTATCGCTTTGATATCGCCAGCTTCTTTTCAGAAAACAACATCCATTATATTGATCAAAGAGACCAATTCTATCAAGCCTATTTTGATGGAGACATCGACCCAATGATTGATGTTCAAGTGCAAGCATTTGAAAGAATGGAAGACATCCTTTGGGGATATTGGGCAAATATGCTTTATGAACAAAGAGGCGAACAAATCTATTTTGACATCGCAAAAGACAAAGAAAAACATTACAGAGGCTAAATAGTCTCTGTTTTTTCATCTATATCCATAAATTCTTCTTCCGATAAAGAAACCGTCAAATACGTATCATCACCAATGATTTGTTTTGCCCCTTTATCATTACACAATTGTTTTGCCCTATCATAATACATTTTTGGGAGCAACATAGGATTACATAAAATGCCATTATACTCACAAATCACGATATGTTTTCCATCTTGAATTGAAACCATTTCCTTTAACGTATCGAATTTTAAATATGGCATATCCGCAACCATCAGTATGCATGCATTATTTTGACAAGCGCCCACACCTAACGCGATAGAATGCCCTTGCCCATATTCAGGATGATCATTCATAACAACATGATATCCTAATGACTCAGCCATTTCTTTTATCTTTTCATATTGTGTGACTACTATCACATCTAAAAAAGCACTTGCCTTATCAAAAGCATATTCAATAAGTTTCTTACCATGAAATTCGTACAAAAGTTTATTTGAAACAAAGCGTCTGGAAAAACCAGACGCTAAGATAATCAAAGAAATATTATTCATCTTCTTTTCCTAATAACACTTTTTCAGCAGTAATAGGCAAAGTACGAACCTGCACTCCCGTCGCATGTTTTATAGCACTAGCAATTGCACTAGTTGGTGTATTAATAACAACTTCACCAATGGATTTAGCACCAAATGGACCATTGTCTTCATAACTGCTTTCAAATTCAACGCGAACGCTTGGAACATCCACTCTTGTTGGCAACTTATACTGCAAGAAGTTACGATTACGCATCTTACCCTCATTTGAGTATGTGATATCCTCACTCAAAGCCATACCAATACCTTGTACAATACCACCTTCAGCTTGTACTCTGGCAAGATTTGGATTGATAACTGTACCACAATCAACTACAGAAACATAATCATGAACCTTGATTTCACCCGTTAACTTATCTACATCTACTTCGGCAATACCAACCATAAATGGAGGTGGACTTGTAGGTGACATGTGGGAGTCACTGGCAATCAACGCTTTGGCGATACCACCATTGAAACATGTATCCGCAAAATCAGCCAAACTCATTTCATGCGTATGATCTAATGTATAGATTTTCTTACCATCAAATTCAATATCTTCTTTATCCACATCAAAGAATCCGGCTGCCGCTTCTAAAATAGAATTTCTTAACTTTTCACAAGCCTTTACTACAGCCATACCCGTTACATACGTTGTACTTGATGCATAAGAACCCGTATCATATGGTGCATGATCTGTATCCAATGAACTAGTGACAACTTGATCTACATCACAATCCATACATTCCGCAACCATTTGAGCAAGAATCGTATCGCATCCTGTACCCATATCTGTAGCACCGATACTTAATGTATAGAAACCATCATCCTGCAGTTTAATTTCAACAGAACCTACATCAAGACCCGAAATACCACTACCTTGCATAGATAAAGAAACACCTAAGCCACGAACAAAATCACCCATATCACGTCTTAAAGGTTTATTCTTGTAGTCAATCATTTCCATCGCTTTTTCTAAACAACGATCCAACGCACACGCATTCAATTCTTCATTATAATATTGCGATAACACTTCATTTTCACGTGTCATATTTTTAAAACGGATTTCACAAGGATCCATATTCAATTCATCAGCCAATTCATTAATAATGGATTCAACCGCAAACTGTCCCTGTGTAGCCCCATATCCTCTATAGGCACCTGCTCGCATTGTATTTGTATAAACTACATCATATGTAAAACGACTGGCTTTAACATGGTTATATAAAGGCAAAGATTTATGTCCTGCCAAACCAATTGTAGTTGGACCATGCTCTCCATAAGCTCCTTGATTTGATAATGTATATAAATCTATAGCTTCAATCGTACCATCTTTTGTAGCACCAATGCGAACATGCATCTTCATTTCATGTCTTGAGTTACTAGCCGCAAAAGTTTCTTCACGAGTATAAACAATCTTACTTGGCTTTTTAAGTTTCCATGTGACAAATGCCGTGAAGATTTCACAACAAGCCGTTTGTTTAGCCCCAAATCCTCCACCAATTCTTGGCTTGACCACATTGATTTTTGACTTTGGAATTTCTAAAGCATTACTTAAAATTCTTCGAACATGAAAAGGAATCTGTGTAGAACTTACACAATTTAAACGACCATATGTATCAATGTAACAATATGAACGCATAGTTTCCATCATTGCCTGGGCATTGGCCTTTGTATGATAATCTCTTTCTAAGACCACTTCACAATCCTTTAATACTGCATCCACATCACCAACAACACTTTCTCCGCTGCTGACAATATTACGCTTTACGTCATTACCAATCTCACAAAGACACTTATAATCATCTTCCTCATGAACCACAATTGCATTATCAATAGACTTTTCAAAATTTAACAACGGTTCTAATACTTCATAATCTACTTTGATAGCTTTCAAAGCACGATCTACACAATCCTCGTTAGTTCCCGCAACGATTGCGACTTCATCACCTACATAACGAACTACATTTTCTAAGATTCTACGATCATATGGACTTGGTTCAGGATAAGATTGTCCTGCAAGAGTAAAACGAGACGTTGGAACATCCTCATACGTATACACTGCTTCAATTCCAGGAATTCTTTTCGCAATGGAAGTATCAATACTTCTAATTTTTGCGTATGCATGTGGACTTCTTAAAAGCTTAATAATCAAACAATCCTTAGGTGCTAAATCATCACAATATACAGGTTGCCCTGTAACTAAAGCCATCGCATCCTTTTTGATGACACCTTTTCCTACACTATTCATGATTTTCACCTCGACTTAAATACGCCTTGATTGCACGCATCTGCGACATATATCCAGAACAACGGCATAAATTTCCGGCTAAATAAGCACGAATTTCATCATCACTTGGATTCACTAATTCTTTTTCCATTGCCAAAACATTCATAATAAATCCTGGCGAACAGAAACCACATTGTTCAGCGCCTTGTTTAGCCATAAACATACCGAATTCACCCGCTTCTTTTTGAAGTCCTTCAAGCGTCGTAATTTCACGACCATCGCATCGAACTGTCAATGTACTACAAGAAAGAATTGGCGTTCCATCTCTTAACACTGTACATAATCCACAGTTTGCGGTATCACACCCTCTTTTTACACTGTAACAACCACGGTCTCTTAGCCAGTCAAGCAATAAAGTTTGTGGCTGTACATCATCCTGAATCAATTTTCCATTCACTTTAATTTTAACCAACATAAGACTCTACCTTTCTCAATAACTTCTGAGTTAATCCCTCAACAAGTTTTTTTCTATATTCCTTGCTTCCGCGCATATTGTCTGCACAATATACATCTAAATCAATATGATCTAAATCACAATTATAAACTTTCGCAATGGCTGGTCTTGCACCAAAACAGAATCGGTAGTGGTCTGCACACTTTGTACAAGATGCATTTAAAACACTTAAATCCGTAGCACTCCTTCTTACAGAAACAAAGGCACTCAGCAAATTTGTCTTCTTCACATAAATATATTCCACAATATCCTTTTCATATGGAAGACTCACAAATTCTTCAAGTGAAATACGCCCATGTTTATGTGTTTGTACATCACACTCTAAACATAATAAGCTACAGATGACATCACTAAAACTAAAACGCGAATATATACTTCCTCCAACTGTTGCCAAGTTTCTTAATTGTACACCGACAATATCTTTTACAGCATCTCTAAATACATAACAAGTTGCCTCATTGAAAGCTTGATGCGTTTCTAATTGCCGCAAAGTTACCATAGCACCAATTTTGAATTCTGCATCATCTTCTTCAATTTGATCCAAGCCTAATTTGCTTAAATCAATAGCGGTCGGAATCTGAATGTCTTCCATCTTCAACCAGATCATACCGCCTAGAATCATATTCTTTTTATTTTTCGTTAGTAGCGCATACGCCTCATCTAAAGATTCTGGCGATGCATAATTCATTATTCTTAACATAATGGATACGCTCTCTTTCTTTACTAAAATTTTAACACAAAAAGAAAGTGTTAAACACAATGTTTAACACCGATTTGTTAGTCTTTTTTACCAGGCAAAATTAAATTTAATACGGTTGCGATCACAAACGTCATAATAATTCCGTTTTGTGCAAAAATATTTCCAACCCAACTTGGTAATTGTGCTAGAACTGTAGGTACTTGTCCAATACCAATTCCAAGACCGATTGCCAAGGCAATAATCAAAGTGTTTCTTTCATTGAATTCAACACGCATCAATGATTGAATACCACTTACCAAAATACTCGCAAACATAATAACGGCAGCTCCACCAAGTACAGATTGAGGCATAACCGCAAATAAAGCACTTAATTTTGGGCAGAAACCGCAAAGAATCAAGAAGATAGCTCCTGTCATAATTGTAAAACGGTTAACAACTTTAGTCACTGAAACCAAACCAACATTTTGAGAGAATGAAGTATTTGGCAAAACTCCAAACAATGAGGCAACAACAGAACCTAAACCATCTGCCAAAACGCCGCCTTGTAATTCTTCAGAAGTTGCTTCACGATCTAAACCACCATTTGTGATACCAGAAACATCTCCGACTGTTTCAACTGTTGTCGCAATAAACATAATTCCCATCGCAATAATTACTTCCAAATTAAATTCCATCTTCACTGGCATAAAAGTTGGAAGTGCAATCCAAGAAGCGGTTTGAACTTGCGTAAAATCAACCATTCCTAACACAATGGCCAAGATATATCCGGCAATAATACCGATCAAAATCGAAGCATTATTCACAAAACCTTTAATTTGTTTGGCGATAATAATTACCAAAATAACAAATGAACCAACCAATAAATGTTTAGGATCCCCAAAATCAACAGCACCACTACCTCCACCAAAATAATTGATACCAACAGGAAGTAATGATAAACCAATGGAAATGATAACTAAGCTAGTAACAACTGGTGGGAATAATTTTCTTAATGGTTTGATGAAGAAACCTAACACCATCTCAAATAAACCACCAATTAAACTTGCTCCCATCAATGCACCATAACCATATAGAGCACCCATTGCTTTGGCAGTTCCAATAAATCCTGAACTAGTACCCATAACGATTGGAAGTTTAGCTCCCACTTTCCACACTGGATATAACTGAACTAAAGTAACAGCTCCTGCAATAAACATCGCATTTTGAATCAATGCAGATTTTAAATCCGGTGATAATCCAAGCATTCCTGCAATAATCAATAATGGACTGATATTTCCAAGAAACATCGCCAATACGTGTTGGATTCCTAAAGGCAATGCCTCTTTTAAAGGTACAACACCATCAAGTTCATATATCGAACCTTTTTTCACATCTTCTTTTCTCATTCTTTTCCTCCGAAAATAAAAAAGTCTCGTACAAAAACGAGAATCAACGCGACACAATAAAAAAGTAGGTTGATTCATAGTCCCTGAATTTACGGTTTAGGGGTAGAAACATCGACACCGTATTAGTCGATATATACGAAACACGTTAGGATTATATCATTAATTAAACAAAAAAAATAGGACAAATCGTCCTATTTCAGATTGTTGACAAAAGCCTATACCTTTTCGTAAGGAAATAGGCTTTTTATTGTATATAGGCAATTTTCGAAATAAAATTGTCTTTTTTTGTATATTTTGAAGGATATATTGAATTTTTTGATGGCTTTCTTCTATATTTTCCTCTCCAAAGGAACATTTTCTCCAGATTATGGCACGCAAAAATCAACCAAGCATTCTGTTGGTTTTTCTACAAGCCTTTTAACCTTGTGAAACGTTGTCCATTGTTTTCTTTACAGTCCGCAAATACTCGTTCAATGGTTTCTTTTCTCTGTGGATAAATTTATTTCCATTCCATAGTATGACGGATCTCATCGGCATATTCTCTAAACTCTTCCCATAGGTGTCGTTCGATAACTTTTGTCATGTTCTTACTCTTTGTACATTTGTTTCTAAGAGGACAATCCTTGCAGTCTTTTGGATCAGATTTATATTGTCTGTATCCATTTCTTGTAGTAGTTGTATACATAAGGATCTTATCATTTGGACATAGATAACGGTCGTATTCTTCATCCTGTACATATTCTGTATATACCATTGAATCAAAGGCCTCTTTACCTATACGTTCTCTATCCTCGTTGATTTCAACCAACAGATCATCTTCGTATTTCTTTTTGAGGATCTCTACTTCTTTTTTGACACTTTTTCTTTTATTGGCATTTGCCTTCTGATGCGTACTGTCTCCAAATACCGTTGTGAAATCGACAAAGCCATAATCAACGGCCTGTTCTAATATTTCCATAAATATCTCTTCAAATATAATTGAGTCTTTATATCTGCGAATATAGTTCTGAGACCATGTAGAAAAGTTTGGAATCTTCTCATCAATACTTAATCCAAGAAACCAGCGATATACCAAATTGACTTCGATCTCCTGACATGTCTTGCGCATAGAATTGATTCCAAACACGATATTTATGATAAGCATTTTAAAAAGACTGTCGACAGTCACTTTGTCAACAGTCTGAAATAGGACAAATCGTCCTATTTCCATAATTTTTCAGGATATACACCATCTTCAATCAATTGTTTAAAGGCATTTTGTACATATTCCTTATCTTCAGCATATGTTACACCAAACCATTTATCATGCGTTTCAAGTACCTTCACATTGATACGATTTTCTCTCAATAATTCAGCCACAATATTTGGAAGCAAATATTCCTTCTTCATCGGATTATCTGAAATATTTGATAAGAACGTACTAAAATCCTTTTCTAAATAGTCTAAGAAATCTGGATACCCAGCCCACATATTCATAGAAACATTACTTTCTGGTTTTGCCCAAGCCTCTACTTCCGGATTATCACATACGATTTTATCCCCTTCAGCCTTGATTCCAGTTGTTTCATAAACTTCTTTTAATAAATTATTATCATCCACTTTACATACACCACGAGTTACAGTTCCATTCTCACTTAAAGTGTTCTTTAAAATGAATCCAGCCATGCCCATGTCAAATTCTTTTCCCATTTTCGCATGTTCAACCAGGAAATCATGTAACTTCACAAATGCTTCTTTTCCATAATAATCATCCGCATTAATAATCACATATGGTGTATCTACAACACTTTTCGCACATAGTACAGCCTGCCCTGTTCCCCAAGGTTTTGTACGTCCTTCAGGACAAGTAAATCCTTCTGGTAAATCATTAATATCTTGGAATACATATTCTACATCCATATAATTTTGGATACGATTTCCAATCACTTCTTTAAATTCCTCTTCAATATCCTTACGAATAATAAACACGACTTTATCAAAGCCAGCCTCTTTGGCATCATAAATTGAGTAATCCATAATGATTTCACCATTTGGCCCCATTTTAGCTAACTGTTTGATTCCACCACCAAAACGAGAACCAATTCCAGCCGCCATAATAATTAATGTTGTTTTCATATTATCAAAAACTCTCCTTGTCAATCCGTATATCCATTATACTAAAATGCATACACCTTCACAAGTTAACTATAGTTTAGATACGAAACAAACACCAAATGCATTTGGTCCAATATGAACTCCAATTGTTGAACCAATACGAACACGATTCACATCTAAATCCAGTTTTGATTCTAATTTTTCAACATTCTCTAAACCATATGAATACAATGTATAAACTGGATACAATGTATCAACAATATCTGACTGCATCTTTTCACATACAACACTCGTTGCCTTATTTACACCACGTGTCTTACCGGCAACCACAACTTCTCCATGGTCTACACAAATAATTGGTTTAATACTTGCTAAAGTTCCAATAGCCGCTGCTGTCTTAGAAATTCTTCCACCCTTAGCCAAATATTCCAATGTATCTAAACCCGCATAAATATGCACATGTTCTTTTAATTCTTCTAAGCCAGATACAATATTTTCAACACTTCTATTTTCATCAATCCAGTTTATCGCCACTTCACATAGTAAGCGAATTCCAGCAACCGCAGTTAATGTATCTACAATATAGATATTTTCATAATCCACCATGTCTTTTGCCAGACAAGCACTCTGATATGTTCCACTTAGCTTACTCGATAAAGATAAATAAATCAATGTCTCTTGTTTCTTCTTCACTTCTTCGAAGATATCTAAAAATTCTTGTGGTGATGGTTGTGATGTTTTAAAAAATTCTTTTGAATTCATCATCTTCTCATAAAACGTTTCCTTATCAATATCAACACCATCCAAATAATTCTTTCCTTCAATCTGAATTTGTAATGGCACAAAATATAAATTTTTATTTCTAATCTCTTCTTGCGTATAATCACTCGCTGAATCTACTAATAATCGAATCATATTTTTCTCCTTAGTTAACTTAATTAACTGTTCACATTATATACTATTAAAACAATCTGTCAAATTTTTTAAAAAAATACTTGCATTAATTAAAATCATGTAGTAATATAAGTGAGCACTTGTCAAGAAAGACGAGTCTCATATACATGGCGCGTTGGAGAAACGGTTAACTCACATGCCTTTCACGCATGCATTCACGGGTTCGAATCCCGTACGCGTCACCATTTTAAAACAAAGTCCGAAAGGACTTCTTTTTTTATTCAAAATACATTTTTCAGAAAACTTAACATTATTTTTTCACAAATTTGCGTAAACCCTTTCATAGATGATATAATCTAAATCATTGAGAAAGGGTGTTTATATTATGCACAATAAACGTAGTACATTTTCTGGCAAATTAGGATTTGTCTTGTCTGCCGCTGGAGCCAGTGTTGGCCTTGGTAACATTTGGCGGTTTCCTTATTTAGCCGCAAAATACGGAGGAGGAATCTTCCTACTTATTTACATTGTTCTGGCCTTAACTTTTGGTTATACAATGATCATAGCCGAAACGACATTAGGTAGAATGACAAAGAAAAGTCCAGTGGGAGCTTTTCATACTTTCGCAAAGACAAAGTTTGCATCATTTTCCGGATGGATCAATGCCATTATTCCCATCTTGATCGTACCCTATTATTCTGTAATCGGAGGTTGGGTCATCAAGTACTTATTCGAATATTTAAAAGGTGATGCAAAATTACTTGCCACAGATACATATTTTCCAAACTTCATTTCAAACGGAGTATCTACAGAAATATGTTTTATACTCTTTACTTTCTTTACACTCGCCATCATTTATGCAGGAGTTCAAAACGGAATTGAAAGAGTATCCAAATTTATGATGCCAGTTCTTGTCGTACTATCTGTAATCATTGCAGGATATTCAATCAGTCGACCTGGCGCTTTTGAAGGTGTTAAATATTTCTTAATTCCAAATTTTGATAATTTTTCATGGATGACCGTAGTAAGTGCTATGGGACAAATGTTCTATTCGTTATCCATTGCGATGGGTATTTTAATCACATTTGGTTCTTATATGAAAAAAGATGTTTCCATTGAAGGTTCAACAGAAAACGTAGAAATTTTCGATACAGCCATTGCGATTATGGCAGGATTGATGATTATTCCAGCTGTATTTTCTTTTTCAGGTGGAGATATGGAAACATTAAAAGCTGGCCCATCCTTGATGTTCATCACAATCCCTAAAGTATTCGCAAGTATGGGACTAGGTACAGGTATCGGTATCATTTTCTTCTTGTTGGTGTTATTCGCAGCTATCACAAGCTCTATTGCGCTAACCGAAAGTGCTGTATCCACATTCCAAGATGAATTACATTGGTCTAGAAAAAAATCTACAATTATTTTAGGCATTATTATGATTGGGTTAGGAACACTATCATGTTTAGGTTATGGTCCATTGTCAAATGTAACAATCATCGGAATGCAATTTTTAGACTTCTTTGATTTCTTGACAAACTCAGTCATGATGCCAATCGCTGCCATTGCGATTTGTATCTTTGTTTCAAGAGTTGTTGGATTAGAAAAAGTCGAAGCAGAAATCACAAAAGATGGAAATTCATTCAAACGTAAGAAAATATTCAATTTCATGATTCAATACTTATGTCCTATTTTCGCATTCATTATTTTATTAAGTTCAATTGCGAACGCATTTGGATTTATTTCCATGTAAGCTTAGCTTGTGCTAAGCTTTTTTTGTGTACAATTTTAATGTAAACTAATTGTAGGAGGTAGTTTATGAACATTACAGTATATTTAGGATCAGCCTATGGAAATGATCCAGACTTTAAAACAAAAATAATAGAATTAGGAACATGGATTGCCAAAAACAATCATACATTAGTGTTCGGTGGATCTAAAACCGGATTAATGGGAGAACTAGCCAATAGCACATTAAATGCGGGTGGCAAAGTAATTGGTGTAGAAGCACAAATGTTTGTGGATGAAGGTGTCCACATGGATAATCTTACCGAGCTGTACATTGAAAAAGATATTGCCGATCGAAGAACAAGAATGATTGAACTTGGCGATGCTTTCATTGCCTTTCCAGGCGCAACTGGAACATTAGAAGAAGTCAGTGAAATCTTATCAAAACTTTCACTATACCAACTTGAATGCCCATGCATTTTCTATAATGTGAATGGATATTACGATCATTTAAAAGCATTCCTACAGCACATGATTGATTGTGAATTATCCACACCAAAGCAGCAACAAAACATCTATTTCTTAGATTCAATCGATGAAATCGCAAGCAAATTAAAGGACGAGTAAATTTTCTCGTCCTTCTTTATTATGATAATTGTTTTAATATCCACTCTTTATCATTCGTTGTCTTCATTTTATTGAGTACGGTCTCATCTTCAAGGGCCAAACATATTTTAGATAACACTTCCATATGTTCTCCACCCTTACCTGCAATACCAATAACAAGCTGTGCTTTTTCATCCCCAAACTGAATTCCATCCGGATATTGAAGCAATACGATACCTGTTTTATGAATCACATCATCACCATGTGTAGTGCCATGAGGAATAGCCAATCCCATACCAATATATGTAGTTACTAATTCTTCACGTTCTAACATAGCCGGTATATAAGCGCCATCCACATAGCCTAATTCTCTTAACAACTTACCAGCCTCTGTAATCGCTTCTTCTTTTGATACAGAAGGAAGGTTTAATTTAATTCCATCCAATTGAATAACATCTTCTTGAACCGGTTTTATTTCGTCCTCTTCCTTAACTGCTTCTGTCATAATCGAATCTCCAGTCGACAACTGGAAGAACAAATTATCTAAAGCTGGATCTGCCAAGAAGTTTGATATTGTAACTATTTTCGCAAAAGGTGCAGATTTTTTTGCACGCTCTACCAAAGTTTCTTGTACGACCGCAACATCACAATCCACTGGAATATTATCCACAGAAGTATTAATTACAGTTAAGTCTGGTCGCACACCTTTTAAACGGTTTCTAAATTTAGTAGCTCCCATTGCACTAGATCCCATACCTGCATCACACGCGAATACGATCTTACGAACCAAAGAAACATCTAATAAAGCTTCACTTCTTCCTTTACTTTCTGCTTTCATAGACTGCATCTTTTTACTAGCTTCATCCAAATTCTTTTCCCCAGCGAGCTTAACAATTGGGCTTGCCACCAAGAATGATACGCCAGCCGCAATCAAAACACCTAATGCTGTCATGAACACAGAGCCTTTTTCTGCCATAGACAAGAAGGCAATAATTGAACCTGGACTCGATGGACCTTTCAATCCAATATTGAAAATAGAGTAAAAGGCAATTGCACAAATATTCCCTAAAATTGGAGCAACGATCACAACTGGATTCATCAAAATATATGGAAAATAAATTTCATGAATTCCACCTAAGAAATGGATAATAATAGCTCCAGGCGCAGAATCTTTCGTTGCTTTGTCTTTCGCAAATAACCAATAAGCCAATAGTACACCTAAACCAGGACCTGGATTAGCCTCCAACATATACATTATGGATTTGCCTGTTTGTGCAGCTTGTTCAGCTCCAATTGGTGTAAATATTCCATGGTTGATCGCATTGTTTAAGAATAAAACCTTAGCCGGTTCAATAAAGATTGCTACCAAAGGAATCAATCCCTTATTTACAAGTATATCAACTCCATATGTTAACACCGTCAAAATACCTGTCATAAAAGGGCCAATAATATAGTATCCTAATATCGCAATCAACATACCTAAAATACCGACAGAGAAATTATTGATCAACATTTCAAAGCCAGCAGGCATATGTCCATCCGTCATTTGATCAAATCTTTTAATTACCCAGCCAGAAAATGGTCCCATAACCATAGCTGCCATCAACATAGGTTGTCCTTGGGTTCCACCAACACCGGCAATACATCCAATAATCGCAATCGACCCCACCACAAGTCCACGATCACCGCCAACCATTCTTCCTCCGGTTGCCGCAATTAATACTGGTAATAAATAATTCAACATATATGGTTGAATCGATGCCAATTGTTCATTTGGTAACCATCCGTCCGCAATAAATAAAGCTGTTATAAATCCCCAAGCGATAAAAGCACCAATATTAGGCATAACCATCGCAGATAAGCTTTTACCAAGCTTTTGAAGAGTTGTTTTCATAATTGTCCTTTCTTAGGACTTCTTTAATATACAGATAGTCCTCGTTTTTCACATTCTTGTTTAAAACTATCTGAAAGTAACGAATCACTGATCAATACATCCACTTGATCTAAATCACAAATTGTATATGTACCCTTTCTTTCCACTTTGCTAGAATCCATTAACACAATCACTTTTTTAGATCTTTCAATTGCCTTTCGCTTTAACTCACAATCCTCTAAAGATTCACACGTAAACCCCGTATCTTTCGCATAACGAGTTACACCAATAAACGCAACATCAAAGTTGACCTTCTCTAAGCAGCGAAGTCCATCCATTCCGTTGACACTAAAACTGCGCATATTTAGATTTCCACCTGTCACAAACACTTTCGATTTAGAAAGTTTTGCCATCTCTATAGCACACGTTAAGCCACTTGTATAAAAAATATTATTTTGATTATTTAAAACATGTGCCAACAATGTAGTCGTACTACCTGAATCTACAAAAATTGTCTTAGCTGGTTCTACAAATGATAATGCCTTTTGCGCTATCTCTTTCTTTTCGTTTGCATTCCGTCCGTAACGAAGTTTTAATACATCATCATTTCCAGAAACCACATCCATAGATTTGGCTCCCCCATGAATTCGAACAATTCTTTTAACTTGATCTAAATATTTTAAATCAGTACGCAATGTCATTTCAGACACAGAAGGAAATTTTTCTTTTAATTGTGTAAAAGTTACCGTTTGGTTTTCATTCACAAACTCTACAATTTCGTTTCTTCTTTGATCCATTACTTCCATACAATACCTCCTGTATTTACTGTATTTAGTATACACAAGATTCTCGGTTTAATAAAATCTATTCTTGTTCAAAATGAGCCAATAAATATTCTTCTGCTTCAGGACACCACAATCCCTTATGAGCATCTACGATATCTGCCAACGCAGTATATCGATCATCTTTTTCTCCCATTTCTCTTAAATCTGTTAATGCAACCAATGGCATATTTAAATGCGTATAAATCAACTTCTTTCCGCCTGGAATCTTAGGCAAATTTAATGTTGTTTCAGCCGCTGCATTCAAACCACCAATATGCGTAACCATAACAGCTGGATCAATACGATTTTCTGCTGTTAAGCGTAAAGATTCAATCATATCATCTGTATTTCCACCTGTAGTTCCCATTACATGTGTCGAATTATAGTGAACATCGTAAAAATTCATTCTTGCACTAAACTGTTTGTCCGTAGGTCCCGCAAAGAAATTTAAACATCCATCACGGCCTAATACAGCGCTTGACAATTCCACAACCGCTTCAACCGGTGCATAACAGAATACATCATCAAAACCAGTTCCACCTGTAATTTCTTTTAAGCCGGCTGCTGGATCTTCCATCTTTCCTGTATTCACGAAATGCAATTCAATTCCATCAGCTGCCGCTTCTTCAACCGGGAATAAGTGAGCTGCTCGATCTAATCTTTCTTGATTTACGTCCGCAACCACTACCATTTTAGGGCGAATATCTCTATGCAACGCATATGTTAATGCGCCCAGTCCCATAGGGCCTGCTCCTGCAAGAATCGCAAGTTTTCCATCTTTCTTAATTCCCATTTCATGTTTATACACACCCATCTGTGTATGATAAGCTGCATTAAACGCTCCAATCGAACATGACATTGGTTCAGCTAAACTAGCTTCATAATACGCTTTACCTTTATATTCAAGTAAGCATCCTAGCTCCATTACTTCAGCTGGAATAATGCAGTAAGTTGTATCTCCACCAAAAAATTCATAAGAATAACCAGGTGACCACATTGTTCCTTTATAGTTTAATGCTGGTTGTAAAGTAAACTTCATTCCCGGTTTAAATTTGTCTTGATGCTTAGCACCCACCTTAACAATATCACCTGCCATTTCATGTCCCATAATAGCTGGATGATCCGCAACATCTTCATGAACACGTTTATGATTCACTCCTAAGATGGCACATTTGTAAGTTGACATACAAACACTGTCTGAGACAACCTTTACTAAAATCTCATCTTCCTTAATTTCTGGTAATTCAAATTCGTCTAATCTTAAATCATTAGCTCCATGTAATCGCACTGCCTTTGCTTTCATTTTAAAAGTCTCCTCTCTATGTAAATTGTTGTTTCAAAAGCTACACCTACATAATAACCGAATTATTTTAATTGTCAACTGTTATTTCGAAAACATTTAACTTGCGAAACAACAATAAAAGGAGTATCCTATAATTAGATAAAGAAAAGGAGATCATTATGATTTATACAATTACTTTTAACCCCTCATTAGACTACGTTATTCAAGTCGATCATTTTAAGCCTGGTATCATTAATAAAACAAAATTAGAAGAAATCCTTCCCGGAGGAAAAGGCATTAACGTTTCAATTGTCCTATCCAATCTTGGACACGAAAGTACAGCTCTAGGTTTTATGGCAGGTTTTACAGGGGAAGAAATTGAACATCGATTAGAGAGTTATGGAGCTAAAACAGATTTCATTCATGTAAAGAAAGGATTATCTAGAATCAACGTAAAAATGAAATCAGATGAAGAAACAGAAATCAATGGTATGGGGCCTGATATTCAGCCAGAAGACATTCAAGAATTATTCAATCAATTAGATGATCTAACAGAAAAAGATATTCTCGTCATTTCAGGAAGCATTCCAAGTACTTTACCAGATACAATGTATGAACAAATCATGGAACGTGTTCAGAAAAAGAAAATAAAAGTTGTTGTCGATGCGACAAACAACCTATTATTAAAAGTATTAAAATATAAACCTTTCTTAATAAAGCCCAACAATCATGAATTAGGTGAAATCTTTAATGTCGAATTAAACACTCGAGATGAAGTCATTCCTTACGCCAAAAAGCTACAGGAAATGGGTGCTCAAAACGTATTGATTTCTATGGCAGGACAAGGTGCAGTGCTTGTAAGTGATAATAATGAAGTGATTCAAAGTAAAGCGCCAAAAGGAGAGGTAGTGAATTCTGTTGGTGCTGGTGATTCGATGGTTGCAGGTTTCCTTGCAGGATATTTAGAAACAACCGACTATGATAAAGCATTCATCAATGGTTTGTGTTGTGGTAGTGCAAGTGCCTTCCAAGTAGGTCTTGCCACAAAAGAAGATGTAGAAAACATAAAGAAAACTCTTAGCGAAAACTAAGAGTTTTTTAATTAATTAGTTTTTACGTACGTATTTCAAGCAGTCAAGAGTTACGGCGATAAGAATGATAATTCCTGAGAATACGAACTGTAAGTTAGTATCGATACCAAGAATTGTCAATGAATAAGTTAATGCAGTAAAGATCAATACACCAACTACTACACCAGAAATTTTACCGATACCACCAGTAAATGATACACCACCTACTACACAGGCAGCGATTGCATCCATTTCCCATCCTTGTCCATACGCAGCTGAACCAGAACCAATCATACGAATACACTCTAACCAAGAACCAAATCCGTATAAGATTCCTGCCAACATAAAGGCACCAAGAGTAACCTTAAACACTGAAATACCAGATACAGAAGCAGCTTCTGGGTTTCCACCTACGGCATATAAGTTTTTACCAAATTTTGTTTTATTCCAAATGAACCAAACAATCACAACTGCAGCTACTGCCCACAAAATAATCGTTGGGAAGCCACCGACTTTAGGAATAATCTTTCCTGGGATAGATTGATCAATACCACCAAAAGACACACCTTTTGTTGAATAAGTTACCAAACCAAAGATAACTAACATATTAGCCATTGTGGAAATGAATGGGTGCATTTTAAATTTAGCCGCAAAGAAACCGGCAATCGTTGTAAACATTGTACATAACACAACACAAACAACTAATGCTAAAAGAATTCTTCCGCCAACCGGCATAGTTGAGAAGTCAAATACATGACCGAATACTGAACCCGTGTTAGGCCCATTGTGCATAATAATTGTTGCAGCTGTCATACCCATACCAACCATACGTCCAACAGACAAGTCAGTACCAGCTAACATAATTAAACCAGATACACCTAATGCCAAGAACATTCTTGGAGATGCTTGTTGCATAATACTTAAAATGTTATTAACAGTAAAAAGTTGTAAACCATTCTTCTTAATTGGTGTAATGATACATAAGAAAATGAATACTAAAATAATCGCAATATACAAACCATTTTTCAATAAAAAATCACGAGTATTAAATGAGTACTTGTAGTTTTCAATTTTTTGAGCTTGTTTTTCTGCAAACGAGAAATTTGACATCTTCAATAAGTCAATTAAGTGATATTCAAATGTAAACGCATCATGTTTACGATCTTTTGCCTCTTGCATATTTTTAGTATATTCAAGTTTTGCATCGAATAAACGGTTCTTATAAATAAAGTTCTCTTCTTTAATTTCTTCTTTATCACTAAGACCTGATAAAATATCTTTGTGTTCTTTTTCTAATTCTTTTAATTTTTTATCATAGTCTGCCTTAGCTTTTTGAACCTCATACTTATTACTTTCAACAACTTTGTTGTAGTAATCTGTTTGATAGTGATCCTTTAAATATTTTTCAGCTACTGCAATTTTATCATTGATTGGCTGTTTGTTTTTAGCCTCGATTTCTTTGGCTTTTTGTAATTTACCATTTAATTCTGAAATACGAGCTTCTTTTTCGCTTTTAGTATAAATTTTATCTCTCTTTAGAACCTCGATTTCTTCAGAATATTCCAATACTTTATTTGTTCCTTCTTCTCTTAGTTCATCAATTTCAGCTTGGATCTTTCCTACATAATCCTCAATAGGTTTACGTAGTGCAAGCTCTTCATCATGACTAAGAATATTTGTAACTGTATTTGTCATAATTATCTCCTTTATAGGTATTTTGCACTGAGTCTTAACAACTCTTCCTGGTTAGTATCTTTTGTATTTACAATTCCGGCTAAGCGTCCATTTGACATAACGCCAATACGATTTGTAATACCTAAGATTTCTGGCATTTCACTTGAAACTACAATAATAGTTTTTCCTTGTTTAGCCATTTTGATGATCAATTCGTAAATTTCATATTTAGCACCTACGTCAATACCACGTGTAGGTTCATCCATCATGAATACGTTTGGTGATCTCTCTAACCATTTACCGAAGATAACTTTTTGTTGGTTACCACCAGATAGACTTGTAATCGCATCATTTGGTCCCATACACTTAGTTCTCATGGTTTTGATTTCTTTATTCGTAGCTTGAATCATCTTATTATCAGAAAGTGCTACCTTGCTCATATAAGAAGGTAAATTCGCAATCGTTGTATTGAATGTTAAATCACACTTTAAGAACAATCCATTTGCTTTACGCTCTTCAGTAATCAGGGCAAAACCATGTTCAATTGCTTCTTTAGCACTATTAAAGTTCATTAATTTATTGTCAAAATAAACACGACCTGAGGCTCTAGTACGGATACCGAAAATCGTTTCTAACAACTCTGTACGTCCAGCTCCTACCAAACCATATAGACCGAAAATCTCACCTTTTTTAACGTCAAATGTAATATCTTTTAAGTATGGCTCATATTTTGTTGATACATGTTGAATAGATAACATTGGTTCTCCAGGAGCATTATCAACAGGTGGGAATCGGTTATCCAATGAACGACCTACCATGGCTGCAATCAACTCATTCATGTTGGTTTCTGAAGTAGGTTTTGTCATAACCATTTTTCCATCTCTTAGAACTGATACTTCATCGCAAATTTCAAAAATTTCATCCATTTTATGAGAAATATAAATTAGCGAAATACCTTGTTTTTTCAACATACGCATCATATCAAACAATTTATTAACTTCTTGTGTCATCAAAGAAGATGTAGGCTCATCAAGTACGATAACCTTTGAATTATATGAAATTGCTCTGGCAATTTCACACATCTGTCTTTGCGAAACAGACATATTACGCATTGGTGTATCTAAATTCACTGTCATACCAAGCTTTCTAAAAAGCTCAGATGATTTCTTTTTCATTCGATCTTCATCTACTACGCCAAAAGCATTTGTAGGATAACGTCCCAAGAATAGGTTATCTTTAACATTTCTTTCAAGACATTGATTCAATTCCTGGTGTACCATGGCAATACCATTTTCAAGTGCTTCTTTTGGTCCAGAAAAGTTAATCTCTTTTCCTTCCAAGAAAATTGTACCTTCATCTTTTTGATATGTCCCGAATAGACATTTCATCATTGTTGATTTACCAGCACCATTTTCTCCCATAAGTCCCATAACTGTACCTGGTTTTAAATCTAAATCAATATGATCCAAAACACGGTTACGTCCAAAGGACTTACTCATTCCGCGTATAGATAAGACTAGTTCTTCATTCTTATCTGCCATAAAATCTCTCCTATTTTGTTTACTACTATCTAAATAATATTAGGGAGAAATAATTTCTCCCTAATAATTTTAATCCCTATGTTATTTTTGAATTATTTATTTAAGGATTCCTGTGTAAGAAGCTGCATTGTCAGTCTTAACCATGTTAATTGCGAATGCATCATATTTGTCTGGATTTCCTAAACGGTTTGTGATGTTAGATTCAGTTTGTCCATCTCCACCAATGTATTCAACATCTAAATTCAATAAGTCATCATATTTTTCTAATAATGGTTGGTAAGTTGAACTTAAGAAGTTATCAGATGCGTTGTAGATATTTAACCAAACACTCTTCTTAGCGTGATCTTTTTCATCTAATTGGTTAGAAACTGGAGCATAAGTAACTGTTGAATCTAAGAAATCTTTATAGTTGTCAGCAGTAACAGCAACGTTTAATGCATAGTAAGAACGTTGATCCTTATTGTATGTAAATACATCTGAACTTAATACGTTTCCAGCATCATCTTCTGTACCGATACCTGTATCGATATCAACACCATCTAATGCATTACGTAATACTCTTAATGTTAAATAAGCTTGAACGTCAGCATGTTGAGAAATTGTTCCACCATATCCTTCAGCGATTGCAGCAACTGCATCTGAGTTAGCATCGTATCCGAATGTAGGAACTTTGTTTTCTTTTGACCAAGCATTGAACATTGACATACCCATACCATCATTGTTAGAAGCTACAACGTCAACTTCATCACCGAATGAAGCAGTCCATGTACCGATTGTGTTACCAGCAGTAGCCGCATCCCAAGTAGCACCTGAAGAGTTTTTCATTTCTTGAGAAGCAAGTTCTCTTACTGTATAAGTTTTTCCATTAATTTCTAACGAGCCATCTTGAACACTCTTAGATTTACCATCATTATTAATACCAGCTGGATCACTTACGATTTCACCATCTTTTTCAACACCAGTTCCTAATGCCTTACGAACACCTCTTGTACGAGCAATAGAGTCATTGTGACCAACATCACCAATAGCTAATACGTAACCGATAACGCCATCTCCGTTACGATCTAATGTATCGATATTCTTTTCGATATATTCTTTAATCATTTGTCCTTGAAGTTCAGCACCTTGATTTGCATCGAAACCAACATAATAAGTATCTTTGTTGAAGTTTAATGCATCCATGTCTAATTCACCAGTTGAACTGTTGGAAGGTTGACGGTTATACCATACTAAAGGTTTGTCAGCATTCGCAACACTAGAACCACCAGTTTTTCCTTCATCTCCTCCTCCACTGCTACAAGCAGTTAATGCAACACCCATAGATAAAGCTGCAGCAATTGTTAAAAATCTTTTGTTCATATTATCCTCCTGTATAGATTTTTACTCTAAGACACAATTCCCAAAAGGATACTTCACATAATTTCTATATAGAGACATACATATAATATGATTTGCAGCTGGGTGTTTCAAAATGAATTTATAAATTATACTCGAAACAAAGCCATTTGTCGTGAAATCAATTTATATTATCTGTTATACACTTTTAATGTCCGCTTTATATCCTAATCAATGGGATGCGTCTTTTTACTTCTGTATCATAACACATATCTGCAAGCGCTTTCAATCGTTTTTTTTTAAAATTTATTTATAACCAAATTTAATTTAACCACACTATTTTTTACATATATTTAACATTAAACATAACCTATATTCCTACTAAATCCCTAGACTTTATCATATACAATATGATACATTAAATGCATTATTTTCTTTACCTACGACAAATAAATATAAACCGTCAAAAAAATAAACAAAAAAATTAATTTTTTTGCTTGCAATATATAAAATCTTATAGTATTATTAACTAGCACTTGTCAGGAAAGACAAGTTTAATATACATGGCGCGTTGGAGAAACGGTTAACTCACATGCCTTTCACGCATGCATTCACGGGTTCGAATCCCGTACGCGTCACCATTGTTAAAATAAAGTCCGAAAGGACTTCTTTTTTTTGCTTTTTAAATGAAAAAGCCTTCCAACAAGAAGGCTAAAGTTCATTGACAATATTATGTATCCAAATCCCCTTTTTGACTAATGTGATTCCTAATACTGCCTTAGGAATATCCACACATTGCACCAATAAGTACACATTGAATATAGGTAAATTCGTAAAACGAGTTAAACATAGTGCAACCATAAACGTAAACATGAATGTATATCCACTATCGAAGAAGAAGGTAAGCAATGTTTTTCCTCCTGCACGCATTGTAAAGTAGCTACTGTAATATAAAGAAATAATTGGAAGCATACAAGCTGAAACTCTTAATAAAGATGTTGCTAATAACTTTACTTCTATAGACGTATTATAGATTTGAGGAATAAAGGATGAACATCCAAACAATGCCACACCAATACATAAACACATCATAAAATTCATAAATACCATCTTCAAATCATAGTCTTTGGCATATTCAATTTCACCAGCACCCAGTCTTTGACCTACAATGATTGAAATCGAATTTCCCATTGCATAACAAATAATCATAAAAAAATTGGTTACTGTTGTTGTAATATTGATGGCCGCCACAGCCTCAAGTCCTCTTGTTGAATAACATTGAGAAATAAGCGCTATGGATATCGACCACAATATTTCATTACACAATAGTGGAATTCCTCTTTTAACAACATTCTTAAATATATCACCCGATATCTTATCTAAACGCATCGCATCCCTTAAATATTTGTTATTATAGCCTGCCGCTACATTTATCCCCATCTCTACAACTCTTGAAATAACCGTACCAATGGCCGCACCAATAACTCCTAGTTTAGGAAACCCAAAGTGACCAAAAATCAAGATATAGTTAATGCAAAAGTTCACAATAACCGCTATAACACTAGCCTTCATTGGTAAAACTGTATTTCCCGTTTCTCTTAATGAAGAAGAATATACTTGTGTAATCGCAAAAGGAATGAGTCCAATCAGCATAACATCCATATACTGCTTACCAAAGTTCAAAGTTGTCAAACTATCTGTCGGATCATCATTTAGATATAATGAAATCAATGAAGGACCCAACACTTTAAAAATGCATATGGCCAATATTGAAATCAAAATGCCAAGCAACATTTTAATTCGGAAACAATTGTGTACACCATCCCTGTTTCCACGTCCATAAAATTGTGCCAAGAATATTCCAGCACCTGACATTGCACCAAAAACACTCACATTAAACACTTGAAATAACTGATTTGAAATAGATACACCACTCATAGATAGCGTTCCTAATTGTCCAATCATAACGTTGTCTAATAAACTGGCAAGATTGGTAAAACCATTCTGTATAACAATCGGAATACATACAATCAAAACCATTCGATAAAACTTCATATCACCAATTAACGATTTCATGCCCTTCCCCCTCTAAGTAAGAAATACCGAGAACGCTTAATGATTCTCGGTATTATTTTTGTAGTAACACAATGCACCTAATAAATTAGCATCATTGTTAAATTTACAAGCTTTGATAACAGGTTCCTCTAAAGTTGGAAACCATTGTGTCAAACCCATCATATTTTCTTTGATACACGCAATCAGTTTAGGCTGTGCCGATATACCTCCACCAATCAAAATTGTATCCACATCTAACAGCAACTGAAGATTGTTTAACATCCAAGCCAAATTTTGGCAATATTTGTTAAAACCTGCATATACTCTTTCATCATCTAAATGTTCAAAAAGTTCTTTACCCGTTAAACCCGTCGCTCTTTCAAGACCATCTTTTCCAAAGCATGTAGCCATGGTATTCTTAAAAGTTTTTTCTGTATCCATATGCGCATCTGAATATTCACCTGCCAATAAATGTGAACCTTCATATACCTTATGATCAATCACTATACCCATCCCAATATATGTACCTAGAACCACAACCAAAGCATTCTTTGAATGTATCAAATTTCCAAATCCAAGTTCAGCCCACGTTGCACAACGACCATCATTTTCAATTGTCACTTTACAACCTTTAATTTCTTCCAACCGCTCCTTTAAAGGGTAGTTCGATAGAAAAGTCAGTTTACCCGTAATAAACGCCTTTGAATGATCTTCATTCAAGATTCCAGGCATACTGATCGCAATTCCAGTATATTCAAATGGTAATTCACAAATGGATTGAACGATTTTATCTGCCGTATCTAAAGTAGGATATCCCCCTTTTTGTTGGATATTCCCTGACGCATCGCATAATCCATATTTAATATTGGTACCACCAATGTCGATCGTTAAAATCATAATTTTTGCGATGTTGAAATTGTGTAACTATATAAATCGCCACGATAGTAACACATTGTATACTCTATCTTTTTCTTCTTTTTATCATAAGAAACACGCTTACGAGCTAAAACAGGCTGTTCCTTACGTATCTTCAGAGCTAAACAGATTTCTTCACTCGGATTAATCGCAGAAAACTCTTCATCTATTCTTGTCGGTGCACCAATCACTTCATAAATAGACTGTGTTTGTTCTTCCATATTCAAAGGTATATTCAAACTTAAAGGAAAATAAGACACAAAATACACCAATAACACATCATCTGCGGTACGAACTCTTCGAACGCAATACATCATTTCTTCGTCCAAGCCAAACAATTCTCTTGTAGCTTCATCCGGAATTTCTTTTGTGATGTGAAAAGACTTAGTTCCCGGCGTTCTTCCTAAAGCTGTCATTTCATCTGTAAAACTACGGATATGCGACAACTCCTCTTTGATTTTAGGTCTATATGTCACAAACGTACCCTTGCCACGTCCACGCTTTACCATACCTTCCTGTTCTAATTCAAGAATAGCTTGTCTTGCTGTAATTCTTGAAACATCGTACATCTCTTGAATTTCCATTTCACTGTCAACGCGATCTCCTATAGCCAAGACTCCATCTTGGATATCTTTTTTGTAGAACTCCTTTATTTGTTTATAGTAAGGAAGATGACCCGACGTTGTATCCAACTTATGCATAATTTGATCTCCTTATATATTTGTTATAACAATTATAGGATATTTCTTCTTTGCTTGTCAATTTCAATCCATTCATCTAATGTCATTGGCACATAATCGCTATACATGCAAAAACAATTAATAAGTTGGCAAGGCACACCCTCTAATTGGCCATCACTAATTCTTGGGTGTTTTTGTTGATGAATATACTCTTGATAAGCATCTAAAAATTGCTGATCTTGCGTCGCATGAATATGCCCATGCAACATAAATGTTTTTGGGTTTCCATCCTCATCTCTTCGATATTGTCCGTTATAGCACGCAATTGGATAATGAGATAAAACTACTTTTCGTTTATTCTCATTTAATTCCGCATAATCTTTGATCCAAACAAATTGCGAAGCATCAAAGTTTTTATCATCCAAGAAACGATCATGATTTCCACGAATCAAATAAATTTTTCCCTTTAATTCATCCAAAATCTCTGTTGTTTGACTTGCGTTTCCCCATGAAAAATCTCCCAAAACAACAACTTCATCATTCTTTCGAACTTTACTGTTCCATTGATCAATCATATATTCATTCATTTGCTCGATGTCTTCGAAACCTCTTTGATCCATCTTTTCATTCAACGAACGATGAAAAAAATGTGTATCCGCAATATAATAACGCATCTTTTAACTCATCCTTTCAAATAGAAAATAGCGGAAGACCCGCTATTTTATCATACACGCAAATCCTTCTTGTTTATAAGCACTTTGCGTCTTTTTCAAACTTACATAATCCGATTGAGCTTCACCCTTATCTAATAAGCCACTTTCAATCAGCGTATCTATATTTGCTGTTTTAAAATTCATTTCCAACGTCACTTCAACCTGCTGTTCTTTTAATTCAGTAGATACATGAACGCCTTCAATCGAATTATATTTATCATCCAATGAAGAATTGATCTTAGATTGAATCTGTTCAGAATTCATATCTTCTGTTATACCTAAATCTGAAAAGCTCATCGCAAACTTCTGTGTCATCTTTTGAATCTTATCCCCCTTAGCTTCAAAAGTAACTTGTTGCGAAGAATCATTCTTACAATCAATTACCTTTACTTTATTTGTCTTTTTTACTGTTACCGGCGCCTTTTCAGTTGATTTACTCTTTTGATGCGTAAGATCACTCACTTTTGTACAGCCACAGAGCAATAAACATGCACACAACAAATATTGAACTCGCATAAGTATTCCCCCTTACGCAAATCATTTTATCATGAAATCAAATGTTCATCCACAAAGTTCGAAAGTTCATTCAAGCCAGCCTTAAATAATTTACTATCTTGAGCCAAGCCTAAACGAAAATAATATTCTTTATCAAAACACGATCCCGGCACAAAGAAAACGCCTTTTTCTGCCAATAATAATTTTGCAAACGTCTCACTTTTTAAATCAAAATAATACTTCAAAAAACAAACCGTACCACCACTTGGTAATACACATTCAAACGAAGGATTATCTTTAAGCCATTCATGAACGATATTTTTATTTGTTGAAATAATATTTTTAGCCCTTAAAATCAATTCATCCTTATGCTTAAGGGCAATCCATCCCAATTTGTCCACTAAAGGACCTGTAGAAATCATTGAATAATCTCTTCTTATATTGATTTGATGAATCACATACTCATTGGCTTTGATCCATCCAAGACGTAATCCAGCCAGTGAAAACATTTTACTTAAACTTGATGTTGAAATTCCATTTTCATATATATCACTAATCGAGACTTCCTCATTTAAGCCACGATATACTTCATCACAAAGAATATATTTATTATAGGGTTTACACAATTCAATCAATGTATTTAGAAACTCATTAGAATATTCTGTCCCCGTTGGATTCGAGGGATTATTTAAAATAATCATTTTCGTTGATGAATTTAAAACACCTCTAAACTTTTCCACACTAACCTGCCAATCCCATTCGTCCAGTTCAACCAAATGCACTTTACACCCAAGTGATTTTGGAACATCCACAAACTGCTGATATCCAGGAACCACACTAATGACTTCATCTCCTTTTTCTAATAAAGTGTTCATCACCAATTCATTTGCCTGCAAGCAACCTTGTGCTGTTGTGATATTGTCAATTGTTCCATGCTCATATAAAGATAGGATTTCCTTTTTCAATTCAATATCCCCAGTGACTTGACCATAATCTAATATTAGATTTGAAAAATCAAAGTCTTCCAAATCCAACAATTCCTGTAACGTAAGAGATTTAACACATGTATCCGTCATATTGTAGATGGCATCATTTTCATAATCATTCATCCATTGTTCGACTTTAAAATCAGGCAATCTCATTCGTAGAATACCTTACTCAAGAAATCCTTTGCACGTTCAGACTGAGGATTTTCAAAAAACTTTTCACTCGTATTCTCTTCTACAATTTCACCTTGATCCAAGAAAACAACTCGAGTGCCTACCTTTCTCGCAAATCCCATTTCATGTGTAACCACAACCATTGTCATACCTTGCTTACCTAGATCCTTCATTACTTCAAGCACTTCCTTGATCATTTCTGGATCTAATGCACTCGTAGGTTCATCAAACAACATAATATCTGGATTCATACATAAGGCTCTGGCAATCGCTACACGCTGTTTTTGACCACCAGACAAGTTATTAGGATATGCATCTTTCTTTTCTAATAATCCAACTTTATCCAAATACTCTAAAGCTGTTTTTTCAGCTTCTTCATCCGTTTTATTTAAAACTTCTACCTGTGCTAACTTACAATTTTGTAAAACCGACATATTTGGAAACAAATTAAAATGCTAGAATACAAATCCCATACGATTTCTTTGTGCACGAAATTTCTTTTCATCATCCGGATTCATCCATTCGTTATCCATATAAATTTTACCTGTATCCACATGTTCCAAGCCATGAATACAACGTAACAACGTACTTTTCCCTGAACCACTCGGACCAATCAACGAGATAATATCCCCTTTATTGACTTCTATGCTCCCATTTTTTCATAACATTCTTCGACGTCATTCCATTTTTTCTCTCTAAAATATAACTGAATATTAAATTAGCATTTTAATTAAAGCTTTTTTAAATCATACATACTCTATAATCTAACCATATAAAACGCAATATAAAAAGGAAGCAAAAAGCTCCCTAAACGATTAGTTCTTTAATGCTTGTAATGGCGCAGGAATTCTTCCTCCACGATTGATCATGACATCATTTGAAATCTGAGAAATTGGCATGACAGGACCTGCTCCTAATAAACCACCAAAGTCTAGTTCTTCACCAACATCTTTTCCAATCGCAGGAATCACACGTACGGCTGTCGTCTTTGTATTAACCATACCGATTGCAGCTTCATCTGCAATAATTCCTGAAATAACACTTGCACTTGTTTCTCCTGGAATTACGATCATATCCAATCCAACACTACATACTGCCGTCATAGCTTCTAATTTTTCTAATTTTAATGCACCTGTTCTTGCCGCATGAATCATACCTGCATCTTCACTTACAGGAATAAAAGCACCAGATAATCCACCAACATTACTCGTTGCCATAACGCCGCCTTTTTTAACAGCATCATTCAACATGGCTAAACAAGCCGTTGTTCCATAAGCACCACAAGTTTCTAATCCCATTTCCTCTAGAATATAGGCAACACTATCACCAATAGCTGGAGTTGGAGCTAAAGACAAGTCCACGATCCCAAATGGAACACCCAGTTTTTCACTCGCAACAGTTCCAACCAACTGCCCCATACGCGTAATCTTAAAGGCTGTGCGCTTAATTAAATCTGCAATCTGATCCATACGCAATGATTTATCGGCTTTACTTAATACAGCACGTACAACACCAGGGCCAGATACACCAACATTAATTACACAATCGGCTTCACCTACACCATGGAAGGCACCAGCCATAAATGGATTGTCTTCAGGCGCATTACAGAATACAACAAGTTTAGCTGCTCCTAAACAATTGTCATCCTTTGTATATTCAGCACAACGCTTCACAATACGCCCCATCTGCGCAACGGCATCCATATTGATACCTGCTTTTGTACTACCTACATTGACACTAGCACACACATGCTGCGTCTTTGCCAAGGCTTCAGGAATAGATTCAATCAATTCATTATCCCCTGCTGCATATCCTTTTTGTACCAGTGCAGAATATCCACCAATAAAATCAACCCCTAATTTTTGAGCACAACGCTCTAAAGTTAATGCGTATTCAACTGGATTTCCCCCTGAACAAGCCACTAACATCGCAATTGGGGTTACACTAATTCGTTTATTTACAACAGGAATACCATAAATCTTACTAAAATCGTTTCCAACTTTTACTAAGTCTTTGGCTAAGTGGCAAATCTTTTCTTCTACTTTTTGACATGACACATGAATGTCTGGATCCATACAATCCAGTAAACTAATACCCATTGTAATCGTACGAATATCCAAATATTCTTCGTCAATCATCTTTATTGTTTCTAAAATTTCATTTGTTTGCATAGGAATACCTCATTAAATTTTGTGCATAGAATTGAAAATATCCTGATGCATACAACGAATGACTAGATTCTTTTCTTTTCCTAAGTTTTCCATTTTCTCCGCAAATTCATTTAATGGAATGCTCATTTCATCAATCGCAACCATCATAGTCATAGTGAACATAGAATCTACGATTGTTTGAGTTACATCCAATACATTTAGATTGTAGTTTGCGCATTCATTGGCAATCATAGCCAAGATTCCTACTTTGTCTTTTCCAATTACACTAATAACAGCCTTCATCATCTTTCTCCTTAAAATTTGATTTCGCATTTTTCAAAGCGTATAAGCTCATATGGTTCATATGCACTCTGGATTCCTTGCACATTCACATCATATTCACTTGGCATAAAGGATACCTCATTTTGTTGATTTAGACAATCCTTAATACTTTGGCTTTGTTCTTTTGTCAAAGTATGTGACTTCTTGAAACAAATGTCATTTGCCTTATCAACCAATACAATTTCTACATCTAGACAATCACTTTTAAACAAATGCTCTTTCCAATCACACTCTTGAACATTGAAATAAAAATCACTGGAATCAATATCGCCACCTTCAAGCACAAATACGGCAATATCGTTTGTGTAACAAAAATGAAGATCAATACCACTATTCAACATATCAATTTCCTCCTGTGTCCAATCTTCATCTTTTATTACTAGCATAAAACGGTTTTCTACATAGTCCATAATGGCACCAAAATCGATGTCATACGCAAATTTTTCTTTTTTATTCATACCACCATTATAAAGATTATCTTAAGAAAAAGCGAATCAATTTCTCATTCAATTTTGTATAAGGCTGATAACGCATAGGTAAATCAATGATTCTTTTTTTATCCACAATACTCTTTGTATGACTAAACGTATCAAAACCACGCTTTCCATGGTATGAACCCATCCCACTTTCGCCAACACCACCAAAGCCCATATTACTAGTAGCTAAATGAATCACAACATCGTTGATACAGCCACCGCCAAAGGATACTTCACTCGTTACTTTCTTAGATACTTCTTTATTATTTGTGAAAATATATAAAGCTAGTGGGCTAGGCATAGAATTGATTTTATTTATAACAACATCTAAATTTGAATATGTCAATATTGGCATAACAGGACCAAATATCTCTTCCTGCATAATAGGATCTGAAAAATCCACACGATCCAATACCGTTGGTTCAATTTGTAGATTATGATGTTTTCCACCATAGACAACCTTATCCATATCAATCAACCCTAAAATCCTCTTATAGTGCTTTTCATTAATAATATGACCATAATCATCTAAGCTCGCATATTGACGCTTAATTTCAAATATCACGCATTCGATAAACTGGTCTTTTATAGATTCGTGTACCAACATATAATCTGGAGCTACACAGGTTTGTCCACAATTCAAATATTTTCCAAACACAATTCTTCGTGCCGCCAATTTAATATCTGCATCTTTATCTACGATACAAGGACTTTTCCCTCCCAATTCTAGAGTGACTGGCGTTAAATATTGACTCGCCTTATTCATCACAATTTTTCCTACACGTTTTGATCCTGTATAGAAAATATAGTCAAATTTTGAATCCAATAATTTAGAACTCACTTCACTATCTCCAAGTACACAAGCCACATATTCTGGATCGAAATATTCTTCAATCATATCTTTGATTACTTGTGATGTGTATGGACTAAATTCACTAGGTTTTAATACCACCGTATTTCCAGCTGCAAGTGCATCAATCAAGGGGTCAATAGAAAGTAAAAAAGGATAATTCCAAGGACTAATAATTAACACCACACCATAAGGACTCGGCTTTTCAAAACTACGCGACAAAAATTGAGACAATGGTGTATATACATTCCTTTCTTTAGCAAACTTACGAATGTGTTTTACCATATAAGTCAATTCGCTTAAAGCTAACCCAACTTCGCACATATAAGTTTCAAAATTTGATTTTCCGACATCCATTTTAATAGCTTCATTAATTCTGTCTTCATAAGCTAAAATCGCCTT
The DNA here is from genome assembly GCF_014306155.1 of Holdemanella hominis. Taxonomy (NCBI): domain Bacteria; kingdom Bacillati; phylum Bacillota; class Erysipelotrichia; order Erysipelotrichales; family Erysipelotrichaceae; genus Holdemanella; species Holdemanella hominis. The sequence continues at coordinate 40,566 of NZ_JACRWH010000014.1, forward strand.
TTTTAAAGTTTTTAAGGCATTTATTCTAAAATTAATATCTAGAGTTTTATGTTGCTTATAAAATTCTCTTTGTTTTAAAACGATTGGATCCATACTTAATCCTCCACTACAAAATCATACACTTTTTCTAACTCTTTTACACCCCATAAAACTGGAACTGGATATAATGGATTGGCTTCATGATCTGCGTAAATAGCCAATTTGTGTATATCCGATTTTTTAATTCACTAAATGTAGATGAGATGCCAAAATACTTTTTCATTAAAGTGATTTGTTCAATAAAACGCTCAGCCCCAACCTTATAGGAATCATTCGCATTACAGATGCCACAATACAGAGCCATTTCATAGAGCTTCTTATACACACTTTCTCCATATTCTTTCAATACAACATCAAGTAATGTTGCGTTAGCTAGTCCATGCGCAATATTATATTTTCCACCTAATGGATGAGCAATCGCATGCACATATCCTACATAGGATACTGTAAAGGCATGCCCAGCATAGTAGGCAGCATCGAGCATATTGCTTCTAGCTTCTAAATCATTTCCGTCTTCATACACCTTATATATTCTCAAAAATTAGTTTTGTAGCCTTTAACGCATATGCACGCGTCTTCTTTGTAGTCGAATCACCAATATAAGCCTCAATCGCATGGGTTAAAGCATCCATACCAGTACATGCCGTAATAAATGGAGGCAAGGATAAAGTGGGTTTTGGATCTAAAACGGCATAATCAGGAATCAAATTAAAATCATTGATCGCATATTTATGACGTGTTTTTGAATCTACAATGACAGCCGCAAAAGTTGTTTCACTTCCTGTTCTAGCTATGGCAAGTACACAAATCAACAATGGAAGTTTCTTCCATATCTTTAAAATTCCCTCCATCTTTGATAGTGGTTTCTTAGGACGAGCAAGTCTAGCACCAACGGCCTTAGCACAATCCATACTGGATCCTCCACCAAAACCAATTAAAGCTTGACAATTAGAAGATAAATATAAGTTTTTTGCTTCCTCTACATTATCACTTGTAGGATTTGCGACCGTCTTATCATAAATGACATATGAAATAGAATGATGATCTAAGTGTTCACACATACGATTTAATATCCCTAATTGATGCACAGTAAAATCAGTAATAACCATCACTTTAGATATATGATTATCCATGCAAATATAAGAAATTAAAGATGTACTCTTTAATATTTCAGGAGTTCGATAAGGTAAAATAGGAATCACTAGTTTAAAACAACTCTGAAAAATTCGACAATATATTTTCTTGAATGTATACGCAAAGCGCCACCATTTAGTTAACTTTGTATACTTTATATTCATTTGTTCACTTTTTCAACTATAAAAAATATGGACACGTTCATGTCCATACCTTTATGCTTTCATCAACAGCCTTTCAATCGACTCTTCACTTACTGAGAAGATGGATGCGATACTTGAAATACTGAATCCTTTGTCTACCATTGTTTGATACATTTCAAGTTCTTTTTTCTCACTGCCTTGTTCGATTCCTTGTTCAATACCTCGTTCGATTCCTTGTTCGATTCCTTTTCTTATCCCTTCAGCTTCCCATTCCTTTGACTTTACTTCCAGCCATCTCTTTTCAGCTTCACACATTTCAATCTCCTCCTTTTCCTCTAATTCTTCTAAATCCAACCATTCTACATCCGTTAATGTCTTGACGACTTTTAACACACTGCTTTTCACAAGCCCAAAATGATTACTCGTTCCTTCATAAATAGACTGATCATAAATACTTCGACATATATAGAATAGATTATACACATCTTCTTCATTAAAATTATATGAAGTATTTCCTGTGATTTCAAT